>CAZYTI010000530.1:0-4061 GCA_964650065.1 uncultured bacterium | reverse complement strand
TGCAACTTTCAATTCAACGATTGTACTATGAGTCCCCTGGATCTCTACAACTTCAACATTTTCTGGCTCATCGGCCAGTGCTTCGGCAATAAATCGCACCATCTCTTTCATAGAACCTTCACGCTGCTCTTCCACTGGATATCCGAAAGTAACAGAGTGATTCTGTCTACAGCATTTCCACAATCCCTGGGTTCCTTCCTCAGGTTGCCAGCCGGGACACTCTAACTATGCTATAAAAATCACTCTGTTACTCCTTCCCTTGTAACGACAATAACCGTTGTTCAAGTAAAATATATCAGCTTTAGCCCCATTAAGTCCAATCAGGGCACATTTATTTCCCGGCAACTTTATTTTTCAGATTTGTACCAGGACTGAATTTCGAGACATCTTTCGCTGGAATATTCATTGGTTGCCCCGTGCTGGGGTTTCGTCCGGTTCTTGCGGCCCGGGTGACAACTGAGAATGTTCCAAAACCGATCAATGTCACTTTCTCTTTTCTTGCTAATGCCTCTGTAACGCTTCCCATAAAGGCATTTAATGCAGCTTCACAATCTTTTCTTGTTAACCCTGATTTTTCCGCCATTGCTCCAACTAATGTATCCTTATTCATAAGCTTTAGCGCCTCCTTAACGCTACAATTACTGTTAAAAAATAGATAGATAGATGTATGTATGTGGAAACCCTTTACGAAAAACACGACGAAACTTCCGCCTGTCATTGATTGTCGACCATGGTTCAATAAGGCATACGCAAAGGAAATTTTTTCGCCAGGCCTGTTTTTTTCTCTTCTAATCGCTCTTTTTGGCGATGAAGATTCTTCCCTCCATGCTTTCTCCAATGATAGGCTTCCGTAATTGAGCTTATCATAGCAAACCCCTCTTCTAACGTCAATAGAAATTTAGAGGGAGTTATCATTTTTTTGAGGAAAGAATGCCTATATAACAGGCTTTTCAAGATCGACAGACATGCAAGTCGTTTATTTTCAATAAGATAAACTAATGCCCGTATTATCCTTTAAAGAGAGGGAAATGCAAATTTTTTTTGAAATCCACCTATTTTTACCTACAAATTGTAGGGAGAAATTCCCAAAAATGAAAAGAGAGGACACTTGACATAAAAACGTCTTTGGAATAAATTTAGTATAGAATGAAAAAATTCGTAACCGGAAATAAAAATTACGAAGGATTTATTTGCAATCAATTATATAAAAAATTTATGAATTTTACAGGGAAATTTTTATTCTTCACACTTCTTAATGCCGTTGTGTTTTTTGTGTGTGGTCAACTAAAAAGTGAGGCCCAGCTTACTCCGCAGTTTGGGAAGAACAAGGTTCATTACAAGGACTTCAAATGGGCAACCCTGAAGACAAGCCATTTCAAGATTTATTTTTACCGGGGAGAAGAGCAACTTGCCCGTAACACCGAAAAAATGGCAGAACGGGCATTTCAATATCTCTCGGAGACCTTGAATCACCAATTTTCAAAAACGATCCCGCTTATTATTTATGCTTCTTCGGATGACTTTCAACAAACCGAAGTCATTGAAGGGTTTGTCGGAGAAGGGATCGGAGGAGTTACTGAGAGCCTGAAGGGGAGAATAATCATTCCGTTTTTAGGTTCATACCGAAACTTCAACCATGTGCTGATCCATGAATTAGTTCATGCCTTCCAATTTGATATCCTGAGTGAGGGGGGATCTCCGGTCAGTATATTATCAGGTGGCATGTACATTCCCCTGTGGTTTATTGAGGGGATGGCGGAGTATCTCTCGGAATATACAAACCCATTAACAGATATGTGGCTCCGGGACGCCGTTTATAACGATACGCTGCCACCGGCAAAAAAAATTGAGGCGATAGGAGATATTCGGGCATATCGCTTTGGTGAATCACTGATAGGATATATCTGCGACGAACACGGGGAGAATATTCCCGGAGAGCTTCTTCGGGAAATTGCTAAAACCGAGAGTTGGGGCAAAGCCATTCAAAAAACGGTTAATACACCGTGGAAAGCTATCTATGAAGGCTGGCTCGGTATGGTAAAAAAAACCTATACGATGGAAAAATCGGGATTACTGCCTCTCCATGAACAGGCAAATTTACTTATACCCCACAAAAAAGATGAGTTCTACTTAAACATTGTTCCAGCGGCTTCCCCTGATGGTAAATATGTGGCATTTATTTCTGATCGTAATTTCTATCGGACAATTTACCTGGCATCAGCAGAGACCGGCAAAATCATAAAATCTTTGGTAGAAGGAGAACGAAGGGGCACATATGAAACTCTGAGATTTCTGAATACCTCAATTGTATGGTCCCCCGATAGCCAACATATTGCCTTTACTGCTAAAGCGGGAGGAGAGAACGCTATCTATTTGTTGAATATCCACTCTGAGGAGGTTGTCAAAAAACTTACACCGGATGTAACCAGTCTGAGTTTTCTGGCATGGTCGCCTGACGAACGACATATCCTCTTTACGGGAGTCAAGAACGGACAGGAGGATTTATTTCTCATAACTATTGATAATCAGGAAGTGGTTCAATTAACAGATGACCTTTATTCCAATCGTCATCCTGCCTGGTTATCAGACGGAACAAAGATTGCTTTTACAACAGATGCAGGCGATTTTTCCGATCCCGAAGAGCTGAAATTTGGCCCCTCTAATCTGGCAATATACGATATCGAGGAAAAAACAACGATTCTCCTCACCAATAATGCCGTGAATGATTTTACCCCTGTCTGGTCTCCGGATGGATCGATGCTCGCTTTTATATCAGATCGGAGCGGTTTATGTAATATTTACCTTTTGGACTTCAACAAAGACGATCTTGCGAAATATTCCCCCAGGAGCAATAAAATCATCCGATTGACAAATGCAAACACAGGCACTGTCGGACTCACTATAGATAATCCCGCTTTAACCTGGGCAAGAAAGAGTGGGAAGCTGTTATTCTCCGGTTTTTCAAACAAAGGATGGGATATTTTCTCCCTTGAAAATCCAGTGGCGCAATATCAGGAATATCTTGCAGAAGTGGGATTTGATGATGACCTGGTAATTGCTCAGCAGAACGAGACTTCTTCTGACGAAACAGCAGGGAGAAAAGATTGGGCATATTCATTTTCTGAAAAAGAAAGTTCTGAGGTAAAGGACTATAGTGCCAGATTAACTCCTGAATATATTTTCGGAGGAGGAGGAGGAAATAATAAAAATTTTATTATCTTTGCGAGGATGGGGTTCAGCGATATGTTATCGAATCACCGTTTGACGATCGGCTGTAATCTCACAAGCGTGTTTGACGAATCGGTTTTTCTTGTGGCATATACAAATCGTGCTCGCCGGCTCGGCTATGCGGTGTTTGTTTTTCAACTTGGCGCCAATCTTGGCACATATTCTATGGAAGGATCCGAACTTGAACTTGAAGTAGAAAGAGGGCTTGGGATAAATTTTCTCTGGCCCTTTGACAAATTCAGGCGCATAGAATTTGGATTGGAAAGCCGGATGGTCAAGGGTGATTTTCTAACGAAAGCCTCAAAAGAAACAGAAAAGATCGAAGATCAAGTATTCTTTACACATGGGCTCGCATATGTCCATGATACGACTTTGTACACCCCTATCGGCCCTCTTGACGGAAGACGTTACAAGTATAGCATTCGTCCGGCGCTTGGCGATTTTATGTATCTTACACTGGCAGCCGACCATCGGTGGTATTGGCGTCTTACAAAGCGCAGTAATCTGGCTTTTCGGACAATGACTGCCGGAAGTTTTGGGGAAAATGCCCGCATTTTTCAAATCGGAGGCCCGAATACTTTTCGAGGAAGTGAGTATGACGAGGATGATAAAATTCGGGGAACAAAAATCGCCCTTGGAAACATCGAATATCGATTTCCTCTTGTCCCCAAATTGAATATCTTACGAGGAAATATCTTCTGGGACATGGCCATCGCCTGGACAGATACTGTCCAGCCTTTTACGACAAAAGATACCGATTTTGTCCGTCTGGAGGATCTCCGGGCGGCCTACGGAGTGGGGATTCGAATCCCGGTTCGCGGTCCTTTTGGGGT
>CAZYTI010000529.1:0-4080 GCA_964650065.1 uncultured bacterium | reverse complement strand
CTGGTTTATAGTGAAACTGGAATGTACTTTCCGGATGAAAAAAGATACTATTTTGAGAGTCGATTCATGAAAAGGATGGATGCTCTGGGAATATCCTCTTTCGTACAATATACTCAGTTGCTCAAGAACGGAAATGGTCGAAGGGAAGAGTTTCATAATCTCATGAATGAGCTTACCATCAACGAAACGAGTTTTTTCAGGAATAGACCTCAGTTTACTGCATTACAAAATATGGTATTACCGGAGATTATGAAGGCAAAGGAAAATAAAATTGTTAAAAATTTGAAAATATGGAGTGCCGGCTGTTCCTCCGGAGAAGAGGCTTATAGCATCTCGATGATTTTAGATGAATTACGTGACACCCAACTGAAGGGGTGGCGTATTGAAGTGATTGGGACGGATATCAGCAAGCGTGTCCTTGAAATCGCCCAGGCGGGTGAATACAACGAATATCCTGTGCGAAACATGCCGGAAAACTATCAATCCAAATATATTCAATTGGTGAATGGTAAGTATAAAGTCAATGATTGTCTTAAAAAATACGTCCGTTTTTCACATCTTAATCTCAGTGATGATATGGCCATGGTGTTCATGAAAGGATTCGACATTGTTTTTTGTAAAAATGTTTTAATTTATTTTGATCTTGATTCCAAGAAAAGGGTCATACAACATTTTTTTAACAGTCTGGTCATGGGGGGGTATTTGTTCGTTGGATTTTCGGAATCGCTCTTTGGCGTCAATGATCGTTTTAAACTTGTACATTTTCCAGGTGGAATGGTGTACTCAAAAGTTGCCCATATTTAGAGGATGATGATGGAATTAAATGAAAAAAAGCAGATTATTGAATCATATATTACCATGGCAAGACCGATGCCGACACTTCCCGAGGCCGTGGTTCGGATTTTGAGATTATCGAATAGTCCGGATGTTGAGGTTGAAGATATTGCTGATGCTATCCTAATGGATAAAGTACTGACAGCGCGGATGATCCGTCTGGTAAACTCGGCTTTTTGGGGAATCCAACGGCATATTGATTCGATACGAGAAGCCATTATTTATCTTGGGCTTCATCAAATTCAGAGTATTGTGCTTACGACATCGCTATTCAATACATTTCAATCACGAAATCCATCGTTTAGAATTTCTGCCATTTGGGAGCATGGATTGGGCTGTGCTTTGATCTGCCGCATCATAAGTAAAAAACTCGATTTTCCGGATCCGGAGCAGGCATATCTGGCAGGATTGATGCACGATATCGGTGAAGTCGTGTTGAGTCAATTCGATGTTGAAAAATTCAATGAGGTGGTTGAGCTGGTTGAAAATAAGAAGATGACCTTTTTTGATGCAGAAAACGAACTCATTGGTATCAACCATACTGATTTTGGTGAATGGTTCAGAGAGCAATGGGGGTTCTCGGAAGAATTGGCAGAAGTTATCATGACTCATCACGATCTTGAAAAAGCGACGATCAATCCACAGTTGGTTGCTATCGTTGTGGTTGCTGATTTATTTTGCCGGGTCAGAGGCCTGGATTATGGGCATGCCGAGTCTTTAAGAATTTCATTTAAAGATGAGATTGCGTGGGAAAAATTATCTGAAATAAATTCCGGCTTAAATCATATCGATCTGGAACGATTTACATTGGATCTTGATGGCATTGTGGATGAAGTAAAACAGGTTGTTGAAGAGGTTTATCGTAGCAAGCATGAGAACGTTATTGAAGAATAATAGTCAACTTTATCGATAGAGATTGAGATGCAGATAGAAAAAAATGGTAAAATTCGTGTCCTGGTAGTGGACGATTCGGCATTCATGCGGGTCGCATTGCGTAAGATGATGGAACAAGATCACCGGATTCAGGTGATCGACGTTGCGAAAAATGGCGAAGAAGCCTTGGGAAAAATTGAAAAGCAAAAGCCTGATCTTGTGACCCTGGATATCGAGATGCCCGTTATGGATGGACTGTCTGCCCTTGAGAAAATCATGAAAGACATGCCCTTACCTGTCATTATGATTAGTGCTTTGACTGAAGAAGGCGCAGATGCAACGTTCAAGGCGTTAGAATTGGGTGCGGTAGATTTCATCCCCAAAGGGGGAAAAGCTTATGTGAATTTAGACATTGTTAAAATAGGAGAGCAGCTTCGACAGAAGGTGAGAGCCATTGTCATGAGGGATCGATTGAAACGGATTAAAGGTGCTCACGAAATATCTTCGGGTGTTGAAAAGGTGAACAGCCATGTACGAAATATCGCGCCTGTAGTGAAAAGAAAATTCCAAAAGCAATGCCAAATTGTGACTATTGGTGTTTCGACAGGTGGGCCTATGGCCCTCAACAGGATGCTTCCCAGTATCCCGAGAAGCTTCTCATCGCCCATCATCATCGTCCAACATATGCCTCCGACGTTTACCGGACCTTTTGCCAAACGGCTTGACACCCTCTCTCAAATTTCAGTGAAAGAGGCGGTTGATGGGGAAGCGTTGGAAGGGGGCACCGCATATGTGGCACCGGGGGGCATTCATCTGAAAGTTAAAAAACATCGGATTAATAGAATGCAGGTCGCTCTCGATCCGGAACCGGCAGGCTTGCTTTTTGTTCCCTCTGTGGATGTCATGATGCAGTCGGTAGCCGATCAATTTTTTGGATCTATATTGGGTATCATCATGACGGGCATGGGCTCTGATGGATTCAAGGGAATGAGTAAGATCAAATCGAAAGGGGGCGTTACATTGGCCCAGGATGAAAGTTCCTGTGTGGTTTATGGCATGCCGAAGGTCTGTGTCGATGAAGGCATTGTGGATAATGTGATCTTACTGGATGGTTTGGCAGATGCGATCTTTCGCCTGGCCGGATAAGAGACGCATTAATACAAAGGAGAACGAGTTCTCGTTAATATAAATACAAAAAAAAGTGATTTTAATGTCATTCATACAGTAAGAAGGGAGTTGTTTAATGGACACAAACGGTATCATTAATGATGTGAGGGAGACGACGATAACGGTATTTAAAAGTATGGTTTTCATGGATGCCAGAGGGGCCAAATTCGATGACCAGATTCACATCCCTGATAAACACTTGACTGCCATGGTCGGTTTCGCCGGGTCATATATGGGACTGGCTGCGATCCACTGTTCCGAAACATTCGCCCGTCGAGTAGGTGCCGCCATGCTCCATTTGGATTGTGATGAGCTCACCAATGAAGACGTGCGTGATGCTTTAGGAGAGATTTCAAATATGATTGCCGGTCATTTTAAAGCACGTCTGGCCGAAAAGAATCAATCGGATGCGGAAGTTTTTGATCAGTCGGTTCCCACGGTTATTATTGGAAGCGGCTATGAGACCCATGCTGTGACGGATGCACCGAGATACTGTGTCAAATTTGAGACCGATTACGAGGATTTTTATGTTGAATTGGCATTGAAAAAAACCTGATCCTTTAGATAACACGATTCGATTTTTAACCGGATGGTCGACAAATGTAAGAAAAAATAAAAAATCTGGTGACTCAGTCAGTGCAAGAGGTCTTCAATAAAATGATGTCTTTGAAAATTGCTCCGGAAGCGACAAACGGGAAACCTCTTTTTAACGGGCAAATCCACTTATGTGCAACTGTCGGATTTGCCGGGGAATGGAATGGGTGCGTTTCCATTCAATGCGGGGAAGGATTAGCCTATTATTTGACATCGAAATTGTTATGCGCGGAAATAGGCACTCTCGAAAGAAAGGATATATGGGATGCGATGGGCGAGATTGTCAATATGGTGGGTGGACATTTCAAGGCCAATTTTGCTGAAACCTTCAATTCCGGGATTGAGGCTTTTAAGATGTCTATTCCCTCTGTGATTATGGGTAAGAATTACCAAATGTTTGCTTTGGGCAATGGTTCAATGCCTGAAACCATCCTTAAAACCGACGGTGAAAAATTTTCTATTAATCTGGTTTTGACAAAAAAGGAGCGGTAAAATGGCTCGTGCCAAGATAGTGGTCGTCGAAGATGAACGCATTGTGGCCCTGGAGATAGCCCAAAGATTAAAAAGCCTTGGATATGAGGTTCCTGGTTTAGCCTCCTCAGGGGAAGAAGC
>CAZYTI010000528.1:0-4086 GCA_964650065.1 uncultured bacterium | reverse complement strand
GAACTCGGCCGGTTTCATTCCCTCTTCCTGGGACAGCGCCAGGAACTTCGGATACATCTCCTTGAATTCATGTCCTTCGCCCTCGATGGCGGCTTCCAGGTTCTCCGTGGTACTCTTAATCCCGCCCATCACACGCAGGTGGGCGTGTGCATGTACTGTCTCGGCTTCTGCCGCCGCCCGGAACAACTTCGCCACCTGGGGCAGTCCGTCTTCTTCGGCCTTCTTGGCAAAGGCCAAATACATCCGGTTGGCCTGGCTCTCGCCGGCAAATGCTTCCCGTAGATTGTCCATTGTTGCCATATGATTTTCCTCCTTTGGTTTTGGTTACACGTGCTCAATATCTGTATGGTTTGAGATTTCGGAATTGGTGGTGCACAGGTCTGCCATCGAAAGGTCGTGGACATCTTCGTTACCACTCAACCTGGCAAAGTCTTTGATTTCTTCGGTGCTGACTTTGAAGAAACTGGCCACGCGGGCCGCAGACTTCTCCACATCCAGGCGGGCGCGCAGGGCCGGGTCCTGAGTGGCGATGCCGACGGGGCACTTGCCTGTGTCGCAGATACGGTACTGTTGGCATCCCACGGCCATCATGGCGGCGGAACCGATGGCGATTGCATCCGCACCCATTGCCAGGGCCTTGGCGAAGTCGGACGATACACGGAAGCCGCCGGTAATGATCAGTGACACATTATCGGTTCCCTTGGCGGCCAGTACTTTTCGTGCCTTAGCCAAGGCAAATAGTGTCGGCACCGAGGCCGTGCTCTTGACCACCTTGGGGGCGGCGCCTGTTCCTCCTGCGCGTCCGTCGATGGTGATAAAATCCGCGCCGGCGTAAAGGGCAATGTCCATATCTTCTTCCAGATGACCGGCTGCCAACTTGATCCCGATGGGTTTTCCGCTGGTTTTCTCCCGCAGGTGATCCACGGTGATTTTCAACTCATCCCGTGTACGGATGTCCGGGAAATGTGATGGGCTGATAATATCCTGACCTTCACGAAAGCCCCGGATGGCCGCAATCTCGCGGGTGACCTTGTGACCCGGGAGATGACCGCCCATGCCGGGTTTGGCCGATTGGCCGATCTTGATCTCCACGGCATCCACTCGAGCCAGGTTCTCATCTGTCACGCTGTACTTGTTGGGAACATACTCGAAGATGTACTTGTAGGCGGCCTCCAGTGACTCGGGCAGGATCCCGCCTTCGCCGGAACACATGGCCGTTTTGACCTGGGCACTGCCCTTGGCCAAGGCCAACTTGGCTTCCCGTGAGAGGGCGCCGAATGACATGTGTGTGACAATGATGGGGCTTTCGATGATGAGCGGAACGGCCGCACCCGGACCGATGACCGTTTGTGTACGCACCGGTTGGCTCTTGTTCAACGGCACTTTCGCAAGCTGTGCACCCTTGAACAGAATCTCGTCCCAGGAGAAGGTGGGGACGCGTGTGCGCATGGGTTCGATGACCGAGTGACCTGTCACAGAGATGTGGTGGATGTCCGCCATGTGTGTCTCAAAATCGTCCGCCGGGCGGCGCCACTCGGACAAGTATTCTTCCCCGATACGCGTCGAGGCGGTCGCCGGTACCGTGGCCGTCACGAGTGCGAAGCTGTCTTTTCCGGACCCGCAGACCGGGCATGTCCAATCGTCGGGAAGGTCCTCCCATCGAACGCCTTCTTTGGCTTCGTCATAAAGATACGAACAAAGGCCACATTCGTAGGCGGCCGTTGGGAGCGCCCCGGGTTCGGCCGGGGATGCGGTCGGCTGTTTTACGGCAGCGACGACGGTGAACGAAGATTTCGGTGAGCCGCAGATGGGGCAGACCCAATCAGCGGAGAGGTCATCCCACCTGGTCGACTCCTTGGCTTCATCATAGATATGGGAGCAAAGATTGCATTGCCATGCTGTCATGTCTTACCTCCTGCTAATAGTTTTTTCGAGTCGGCGGTCCCGGCATATGCAGCGCAGCTCGACATGAAATGGATTGCCTCAATTCTATTTACTGTATCTTTTCTTTAATTCAGCTATCCTGGATTTATAGTCGTTTTTGCAATCTTCAGTCGGATACCGGCAGAGATATATTCTTGTACCATTTTCTCTAAAATACTTATCATCAATTGTTGCCTTAAGCTCAACACGCTCAAAGAGGGTAGGTAATAGAGAGTCGGGATTGATATCATTTCCCAAATCTGAGAGTACCCAGATCATATACTCTTTTGAGAGGCTATCGGGAGACCAAAAAACAAAACTACCGTTGAATGATATGGGTTGAGGCACATTTACGTCCTTTCCATGAAACATCACTGCACCAGCCTGTCCATAATGATCACAATAAATTTCACAGCTTGTTCTTTCTTGGGGATTAAGACTTAGATAAATATTCTCAACTTTTTTACCAACCTGAGTCCAACCTGTCATATCTGCCAGGTCCTGGGGTATATCATGGTTAATTCCATCTTCCCATCGGAACGCATCTTTTTGGACAGCAGCTTCAAAACTATTAAAAGGGATACCACCATATGATAAAGAAGCATACAAGGCTATAAACATAAATATCACAAGAAAAGTTGAAATGGTGATCAAATATTTTTTAGTATATTTTTCGATAATGTATGCTCCAAAAACAAATAGAATGGGATACAATCCCAATGCGTAATAAGGCTTACCACGTCCTAAAATCAGTAAGGCAATGACAATAAGAAATATGAATGCAAACAATCTGTATTGTTTCTCTTTTTTAAAAAACAATAAAGCCAGAAGCCCGGGCACCCATAACAACAGGCCCTGCATGTTCATTAAAAACTGCATGATAAAAAAATCTGACAGCCGTACATGCACCAGCTGTGTTTTTTTTAATTCTGCCATATGCTGCATAACAGGCCAGTTGTTTTCATGTTGCCAGAGAAGGTTAGGAAAGATAATGACCAAGCCTATGATCAAAGCTATAATAAAGTATTTTGAGAAGTATAAATATCGGTATTGGGAAATCAATAATGCAACTGCAAAGGCAAAGGCAAAAAATACAATAGAGTACTTGTTTAAAAATGCCAGAGCAATTACGATTGCAATCCATATCCAAATTTTCGGATTGTTTCTTTTAATCATTATGAGTATCAGGTACCCACCAAGCAGCCAGTAGAACTGATTGAAACTAACAGGTTGGAATAATGTGTTCGTATGCAGGTAAGCAGGTGCTAAAAGAAAGGCCAGGCTTGCCAAAACTAGTGTTGTTTTTTTGCCATTCAGCTCTTTCACCATGAATCCAATGATGACCAAATTTAATGCACCGATTAATGCCGGAAAAAATCTTAGCCCAAAAGTTGTGTTTCCGAATAGTGTAGTCGCAATTTTACCGACCATGGCAATCGAGGGTGGAACCGCAACATAGCCCCAGGCAAGGTGCTCACTTTGGGCATAATAAAGATAGGCATCTCTGTGTAACTCATAATTAGCATGGGTAAATAAATGTATTAATAATTTTATAAGGACAAAGAATATAATTAGCATCCATTCTCTGGATATTTTCAATTGCATGGGTTCTATCTTCATTGTTTACTTAGGGTGTGTTTTTAGTTTCATGAAAATGGTAATTAATTCCAACCTGGTTCCTAAACTCCGAAACTTTGTGAAAACACACATTATGTTGGCATTCTGAATCAGGCAGTCCTAAAGAATAATCCTCTAAAGGGTGAAGGAACAGGGGATTAGGAGATCCTTCCCCGAAGTATGCCTCATTCCCAAACTCTCTGTTTGGGAATGTTAAATGTTTAAGAAACTCTGTTTCTAGTATCTGAGTCATGCTAGTTGTGGATTATTTTATATCTTGAGTGCATTGTTACAAAAAACAGAGTTTTTTGCACAATTGGGTTCCCAAACAGAGTTTGTGAACCAGGTCACTAAAAAATGAAAGAGAACCGGATCGGCCATATCCTTAGCAGCCATGGGATATGTTTTATTTTTATGGTCTATCGTTATAACAACATTTCCCTTTTTATGACCTTTTTCAACATACCGGTGTGCTTCCGCAGTCTGTTCTAATGGATAGTTGTTGAGTGCCAGGACATCGTGTACTTAAAAAAGTGCCACAACATC
>CAZYTI010000527.1:0-4099 GCA_964650065.1 uncultured bacterium | reverse complement strand
GTTGAATGATCAAAAATAGCTTCTAAATCATTTGCATCTAATTGAAAATCCTTATAAACATCCCGTAACGTTGATGTCAACACGATATCAGTGAAATTGTTAAGGCCCAAAAGTGATAGGGCAGCTTGAATGCTAACAATTTCTTTCTCAACACTGAAAAAGGATGAGTTTGCGACTTTGAGAATTTTGGCAGACATGGAAATATCCTGACTCACTAAATCCCTAATTTTTCGAAAATTCTGTTCCGGTTTCAACACTTCCTCAGTTATGGCCATTATAATTTTAGGCTGGCTTGGGATTTCGATACTTTCAATAATTTTTTCAGCTTCTTGAGTCATGTTTCTTTCCATAAAAGTCCTCCTCTTCCTTTTTTCTCAGACTAATGTATGTCGTCAGACCTTTTTCATCCCAATTATCCTCATGTGTCTGTTCACCTCTCCCCTAAGGAGGTTCTGTCCATTTCAGACCATTGGCTTCGTAGTTGCGGATGTCATATGTCTATTTTTATAGAAATTTATCTTATGAAGTATAAATGATTCCAGTGTGAAATGCAAGAAAAACATGTATAATATTACTAGAAACAAATCACTCCTCACAAAAGTGTTTAGATTTAGGGTCTCCCATAAGAAAAGTGGAGGGAGGGCGACCCGCTGTGAAGGTGGGCCGAGAGCCGGGTATTCACGAGAACATGCTTCATCGTTGGAAGCATCAATTCCTGAATGACCAGGAGCACTCCTTTCCTGGAAAGGGACACTTGAAGCCTCAGGATGAAGAGATCCGACAGCTGAGACGAGAATTAGTCGACATCACTGAAGAGCGAGACATCTTAAAAAAAGCAGTGGCCATCTTTTCAAAGCACCCCGAATGAAGTTCGAGTTCATCGAGCTTCACAGCTCCGAATTCAGGGTGAATAAGATGTGCCAAGCACTTGATGTTTCCCGGAGCGCCTACTACGCATGGAAAAAGCGTGGTAAGAGTAACCGCCAAAAGGAGTAGAAAAGGCAATCCACATGACAATGCGATTGTTGAAACATTTTTTCACTCACTAAAGACCTAACTGGTCTATTTTGAAAATTATCATACAAGAGAACAAGCAACACAAAGTATTTTTGATTATATCAAAGTGTTTTATAATCGTATCAGAAAACATTGGCTATAGGATATTGTTCCCCCGTTGAGTTCGAAATAAAACAAGCTAAAGCAGCTTGACTGCGTGTCTATTTTTTCGGGGGAAGATCGATGTCAAACTTGGAGTGACTGTTAACTATTGCGATATCAACAATACAGCCATGCTCTTAGAAATCGCAAGGGAAAAAGGGAATTATACTCCCGAACTATCATTTGGTACTCATTTTTTTCAGGATCTTGTCGAATCATCCATTCGATATTTACCACTTTATCCTGACGAGGGAGATCAACTATTTAACGAACGATTTTTACTGGAATCAAAAAACAGCCTCCCCGAGTTATGTCCCGAGATTTCTTCATTATCAGAAACAGTACGCGTCATTGACGTCCCCGAAGTAACCGAAGGTTTTATCTTACGCATTTCAATGAATGCTGAAATTGGTGAAGCCCTTGGTTTTCTGGAATCTCAGACAGCCAACATACCGCATTGAAAAGAAAGTTCCTCCTTAAAAGCCAAAAATCAGGCCAATTTAAGATTTAAACTCGATATGATTCATACTACTTTTTCTCTGGTTCTTCGAGTAGTTCCAACATGAATAAGAAGAAAATTAATATTACCTAAAACGATAAAAATAATTTGGAAAATTTACATAAAAAAGGTATTATTATAAGTAATCGAATAAAATTTAACCAATTTGGAAAATGAATCTGACATTATCCAAAATAAAATATCAATACTTGGTCATGCTTCAAAAAAATTTTAAGGAATGATATCATGTCAAGAAAGCCAATATATATTACTAAATATGATAAAGTACGTTTGAAAAATTTAATCAATATCGATCTTAAAAAAGAGCTGAATCGTGCAAAATTAGTAGATCCTAAAGATATTCCAAATGATGTTATAACAATGAATTCAAAGTTTAAACTAACGGATTTGGATTCTGGTGAAGAAATGATCTATACTTTAGTTTTTCCTGAAGACGCAGATGTTTATAAAAATAAAATTTCAATTCATGCCCCTATGGGGGTTGCATTAATTGGTTATAAAGTTGGAGATATCATTGAATGGCAAGTACCAGGTGGTATACTTAGAATAAAAGTCTTGGAAATATTATATCAACCAGAAGCTTCCGGTGATTATCATTTATAACTAATGATCTTCCACAGGCTCATCACCGTTTATAATGGAAATCCGTTTGTCAGAGCAGTTATAGCTAAATAGGTAACCTGTCAAAATTTCCATACATGGAGTTAATGCCAGGATTCAGAGAAATGATTTGAACGTATCCATCGGATAGGCGATAGGCATAAATCTGGAAGGAAGTGGATCTTTGTATTTCCTCATAAGTGCCCTTTTCTCCCAAAGTGGGTGTGAGTAAAAAAGACCTGAAACCGTCGCCAATCCGGTCGACACATAGTCTACCGTCCCTCAAACAACTGCTGGCCCATTCATCAAATTGAAACGATGGGTCTGATAGCAATATCTCATCTCCGGGAGCCCCATCAGGAGATATCTTATAAATTTTCATTTTTAAGGACGGTTCTCTATCATACCTAATAAAAATGATCATGTTTGTTCCATCACGAGTCCAGGTTGGATTAAAATCGGGATGCTCGCCACTGGTTAACAATCGGAGTCCGGTACCATCTGACTGAATCACACCAATTTTTGTTTTCGAGATGCCAAAGCCTTGTTCATATTCAAGCATTCTGAAAAAAGTCAACTTGGTGCCATCTGGTGACCATGAGGGTTTGTAATCCTGGTGATTGGTATTTAATTTTATACCTCTCTTTTTAAATATTTTAACAATCCGACCCCGTAATGTACTGAAACTGTTCTGCAATCGGGCTGCCCGTTGATTTCTTTCCAATTGTTTTTTTAAGGATTGCTGGTTTCCAATCCATTTTTATGGTGGTGAGTTTTTCTCCAATCATTTCAATAGATGCTTCATTTATTTCACCTAATCCCATATCATATCCCATGGTCAACTGCTTTATATAAGGGACATGATGATTCATCACCCTGGCGGCTGTCGCATCGGCGGCCATGATGTCCTTGCTGGCCAGTATCAGCCAATAGCCCAGTCGGTCTTTCACATTGACGGTGCTTCCATAGCCCCAGCCTGTTGTGGGACCATCCCCCTCAACACAAATGGAAAAATCGATAATCGTGAGATCGGGTATCTTTGCAGCCACATGCGCATTTATTTGAGCATTCGGAGGGGGTTCAACAATTGATTTATTCTTACCACAGCCGTTGAGTATATGACTCGTTCCCAAAGCCATTGCACTGCCGGTACTTAGCTTAATAAAATCTCTACGTGTAATTTTTTTCATAACTAGAGCAACCCGATCTCTCTTCAAAGGGTGAAATAATTTTAATACTTTCGGCTTTAATATAGTTTTCACGAGATAATCACAAATTTGTTTCATCATTTTTTCCTCTTGCAATCTGCCCCCAAATAAATTACCTTGTAAATTTAGGTGATAGAGGAATAGAATATTTTAAAAGGAAGTGCGATGAACACAACAATCGACCGGCGTGACTTCCTAAAAAATATCGCCTTTGGAAGCATAGCTGCCTTAACTTTCTCTTGCTCAACTGGGGATAGTAGAAAATCGAGACCAAATATCTTTTTCGCCATTGCCGATGATTGGGGATGGCCCCATTCACCCCTCTATGGTGACACGGTGGTCAAAACGCCTACCTTTGAGGCGATTGCCGGGAATGGGATCCTTTTCAACAATGCTTTTGTCTCAGCGCCATCATGCACACCCTCCCGAAACGCCCTTCTTACGGGCCAGTATCACTGGCGACTGGGAACCGGTGCAAATCTCTGGAGCCACTTTCCTGAGGGTCAAACAACCTATCCTCATATTCTGGAAGATAACGGCTACTTTGTGGGATCGTACCGCAAGGCATTTGGACCGGGTAAAGATGGACCCCGACCGGCTGCAGGCAAAAAAG
>CAZYTI010000526.1:0-4103 GCA_964650065.1 uncultured bacterium | reverse complement strand
GATTATTCTTGCTTTGAGAGGCATTTACCGGTCCTCCTTAAAAATGTCCTGTGTTGGCCAAATAAAACCGTGAAAATAGAAAGAAACATTTTAACCATATAGAATAGGGGCTTGACACCGCTGTGTATCGACTGACCGCTCTCATCCTCATACATCACAACGGGTATCTCAACTATCTTAAACCCCACATTGTTCAACAAAATGATGATATCTGCATCGGGATAGTCGGATGGATAGAGATTCCCTCTGGCAAAAAGTTTAACAACCTCTCTATCCAATGCCTGATAACCAGACGTGGGATCGGTGATGTCCTGTTTTATAAAAAAGTAGATGAGGAATCGAAAGAATCGCATTCCCATTTTTCTGATCCGGGATGGCCTGTATTCCCGAACAGGATTCAAGAATCGAGACCCGATAACCACGTCATTTTCGGAATGCTGTAACTGATGGATGAGTGCTTCGATATACTTGGGATCGTGCTGGCCATCTCCATCCAATTGTACGGTAATATCAAAATCATTTTCATATGCATATTTGTAACCTGTTTGGAGTGCCGCACCATATCCCAAATTGGCGATAAGTGAAATGACTTTGGCACCAGCTTTCCTGGCTACTTCAGCGGTTCCATCGATGGAACAATCATCAATGACGACAATTTCAATCACCCTATTTAAAGATTGTACAGCATCGATCACCTTGCCGATGTTTTTCTCTTCATTATAGGCGGGAATGATGACAAGACATTTCGGTTTTTTTGTGTGATTATTCATGCTCTCTGATGTCGATAAATTCTCAAATGTCCAATTTCTTTTACGAATTGAAAACGGTCACTATACTTTTCCAAAACCGGTTGAAGGCAGACTTTCGATAAATGACGCTTGGGATCAAAAACAATAACCGATTCTGAAAATCCATTGATATATTCGTAGACTGTGGCATTGTCAGTTGATATGGGAAACAGGGTCACCGGATGTTCCGTTTCCAGGGCATACCATCTGGGATCATCGGCGACAATGATGTCCTCCGGTTTCACATGCGCCTTTAACCAGACAACGATTTCTTTATAGGGGGCGAATTCGACCTTCGCACGCTTATCGGACCACTTATATCGGTAAATTTCTATCCCTGCATGACAAATATTGACAATCAAAAGGGAAGCAAGCAATCCATACACGAACGATTTCGTGATTTTAGGCCTTCTTCTAACCCTGGTTATAACAAAATGAATGCCTAATGAAAAATAAAATACCAAAAAGGGGACAATGGGCATTAAATAACGATAGACCTCATAATGAAACCATATAACGGACATAATTGCCAGATAAAAAAATACATAGTATTCAATGATGGAGGGTTTTTGTAAAACTTGCGAAACATACCCAATGATGATGAAAATGAATATAATGGACCCTGTCAAGTATAAACCAATATCAATAAATTTTGAGATGTGGGGAAATTGATACTTTAAAAATTCATGCCAATTGCGGCCCATAAAGAGCGGCTCCATCTTGTGGATAAAATGGCGCCCATTCTCCAGTGTCCTATCGAAGAGATCACCCACAGATGCTTTTCCTTCTTCTGGGAAATATAAATTCTTCGATAAAAACTGCTCCTGATATCCATGCCCCTTATCCGGTCTAACCACGAAGGTGACGGCCTGGCTGATCGATAAGGTCACGAACAGTACGATCCCCAACGCCTTGATACCCAACCATCTTTTTCGCTTTAAAATTATTTTATCCTGAATAATCACGGCAAAGACTGCCAGGACAATGGAAATGGCCACACTTCTCAGCAGGAGTGAAAATCCAGCCAGGAGCCCTACAAACAACAATTTGGATTTAGATTCCGGACCATGGTTATTTTTCAACATAAGGATAATAATGAAAAAACTCACCACCATATAAGACCATTCTGTATAAACGACCCGGGAAAATACAATGGTGGTCATTGAAAAATAATAAATACCCGTAATAAGATAACTTAACCAGTAATCATTTGTGCGCCTCTTCAGGATCCGGAACAACAGGAGGCCCGCACCCAATGCAAATAAAACCACATAGATTTTTAAAAAGAGGAGTTGCTTTCCAAATACGAGAAGGACAGGAATAAGCAACAGGGGCCATCCCGGTGGATCACTCTTGGTAATGAAATTGGCTCCAGGGGTATATACCCAATTGGGATCATTGTATTGATGATGGGTAAGAAGAGAATTGGCTTCCAAAATAAACTGGGCATCATCCCCATCCATTCTTTCCCATTCCCCATCCAACTGGATCGTTTGGCTGGCGATTGCTAAGAATAGTAACAGATATATCCATTGATTTTTATTCAATGTTTTTTTCATTCTTCGATATTATCCAATGATCAATGCGGTCTCGAAGTCTGGCAAGACAGTTTTCCCATAAGAAATCAGCCTTTAAAGCTTCAAAATCACTTGAATCAACCGGACGATCCTCTTCCAAAGTCTTACATATCGCTTCAGGAAACCGGGGTATTTCGCAAACGGTGAGCCGGCTGTAGCGTCTCGGTACGGCCCTGGCGCCCACGTCCGTAGCAATTACCGGTTTGCCACATGCCAACGACTCAACCACCTTTGTGGGCATCCCCCAACCTCCCAATACCGGGGAAATAACGACATCGGCCTTCTTGAGATAGGGTTCCAGGGAATCAACAAATCCTGTGAATTCAAAATGCGAATGATGAAAGTGTTGGGGTGGATTCCTCCCCACGAACTGAAACTTCACATTGGAGACCCTTCGGGCAACCTCATCGACAATTTGTTTATGAGTCACCTCGACGGCTTCCCTGTTCGTGGAAATATTGTAATTACCAAAGAACAATATAATCTTTGGATCGTTCTTGGGGGATTCATAAAACGGATGGTAAATCGTCTCATCGAATCCCTGGGGTATGATCACCATCTTTTCTACAGGCACCCATTTGGAATAAAATTGCGCATCAATTTCAGAAATGGCGACCAGGATCTCCGATCTCTTGCAACCCTTCTTTTCAACCCCATAGACATAAGGTATGAGAGGCCAACGCCTCAAATCGGTTTTTGCTTTTCCCAAATATTGCCGATATTCAATATTATGCGAACTGTAAATGAAAGGGATACGAAACTGTTTTGAGAGACGATACCCATATCGAGCACTCAAACCATAATCGGCCATAATAAATGAAAACCGCTTTGTCTGCAATCGGTGGACCGCCTCCTTGAACAAGGCTTTACTAAAAATAAAATAATCCCATTGGGAAAAAGGGACCCTCACTTTATGATTCACCCCTGAAATCCCATGGGAGAATTTCCTTTCCAGTTCCGGATCCCCGGGATGCCCCGATCCTTCCATATAAATCAAATCGATATCGTAATACTGTGCCAGATAGTTGACAAATTGTGCACCTCGGGCTCCTGTACCCGTATAGGGGACATGCGGATCGTACACCGAAAGATAAAGTATGCTGATACGATCCTTCATCTCATTCCTGTGCTTCATGGGCAGTCGTATCTGGCCTCTCTATCTTCCGTCGATTGATAATCGTAACCGGTGCTCCGCCGGCAACTGCATAATCCGGAAGATTTCGATGCACAACAGATCCCGCCGACACGATCACGTTTTTCCCGATATTCACGCCATCAAAAACGGTGACATGAGCTCCCAGCCAACCACCCGATCCGATTGTGATCCCTTTCGACGAACGCTTTTGATGAAGAACTGGAACGGTCGGATCGTCAAAATTGTGAGTGCCTCCCACCAAATAACTATATGCTGCAATCAGGGCATCTGCACCAATCTGGACACGACTGGCAGAAAATATCATACAGTTTGCACTGATGTTCGCACGCTCTTCAATCTCAATATCACCATTTTTGCAAAATATAAGGGTGTTTCTTCCTACAAAAACACCATTGCCGATAAAAATCCCTTTATTGTCCATCCCCTTGGCATCCAATACACAATAATCATCGATAACCACATTGTTGCCGATATGTATTTTTTGGGAATGGCGGAGAACCACATCTTTCCCAAAAGTCACGTTATGTCCGACATCTCCCAGAAGACACCGATAGAGTTTACTTCTTAGGAAAAGTCCCAAGG
>CAZYTI010000525.1:0-4107 GCA_964650065.1 uncultured bacterium | reverse complement strand
ACGAAATCTGTGAGCCCATCCCAGGTGGCCTGCTGCAGGCGCCTCACCTCTTTCAACGCCTGTAATCCTTGTGGGGTGAGCCGATAAAATCGCTTACTCTTTCCGCCGCGTTCGGCGGCCGGTTCTCCCAAGTAGGATTCCAGGAAGCCATTCTGTTCTAAACGGTAAAGCGGACCATAGATATTGCCCAATGTCCATGTCTTATCTGAAATTTGATTCAGATAATCGAAAATGGGAACACAGTAGGCTTCGTCCTTCAGTCGCAAAACAGCCAATAGAATTAACTCTTCGGTGCGTGTCACAAGTTTCATAGGGTCTTCTCGAAATTATTTTCCTTACAATTTAAGTAATAATACGTCGACCAGATCCAAATGTTTCACTTATTTTTTAAGGAAAATGTCTTTACAGAGATCTGAAAGTGGATAAAACTTATGAAGACAGATATTTAGGTAAACTTGAAGGACAAGGATTGTGCTTCTGGTTTCTGGTCACTGGTTGCAGGCCATTTTTTCTAATTGACCAGAAACCAGCAACCAGTAGCTAGTAACCAGAAACCAGTCACCAGTATTCACCGACCCGGTTTCTCTCTAATACCCAGATAATAAGCCATATTCGCGTCAGGATCGATGGTCGTCTCGATCTTTCCCGGCAACGCAGTGAGTATGGGATTCAGGCCGGGTCCGTGTCCTGCCCATTGACTCCAACCGTGAATGCAGACACCGATGGTTACGGCCCCTTTATGACGACCTGCACCGTATGCATCATAGTGATCTCGAATGGCAATAATATCCCCCAATTTAATTTTTTTGAGATTGTACTCCTCCACAGTCTCGGGACACGTCGTCTGAATATCGTAATCGAGTGCCTCCACGAATGAGGAGCCGAGACCCGAACCCATGATGTGTCCGGGAATCTCCATGACCACAGGTATCACCAATTTTTTCCCTTTTATTTGAATCCCCATGTTTTCCAGCGCTACCGGAGATAGTTTGTTCACCTTCACATCGTCGAACCCACCGATTTTCAGACCGACACCGCAGGCCCTGACCTGGATCTTATCATTCAGCGCCAGCTTCTCAACAACATCCCGGGGGAACCAGGTTAGATCGTCTGAACCGGCATGTCTCCCGATGTAAATGCCCTTGGCACCTTTGGCCTCTCCGGACAGGATTCTGGCTTCATTTCCGATACAGGCAAGACTGGCGATGGCGCACTGCCATCCACTGGATCTGTCACGTCCCTGAATGGTGACATCCGGTTCCACATGATCCGTTTCCGCCCATCCATAAGTCGGATCGCCCAGCGAAACCGTATAGTTGATGGATGCCATCCCAATACCTATCTGTGGTTTTCCGTCATAGGTCGTCGAGTACCCCCTGCTTCCGGCAGGGTGAACAACGGCCTGAACGGCCGTGGTGATGAGTCTGTCCTTGTTGGTCTTTAACACCGCCGTTGCAGAACCGGCAGTAGGCGAATGGTTCTTCAGGCCCAGATATTTGCCGATATTGGCAGATTTATCAATCCGTCCTTTTATTTTACCATTTCGGGTGGAGAGTATGGGTGTCACACCGATCCCCAATCCGGAAAGATCGCTGGGACCGCTACAAACCACACCCAGAGTGACACCACCCTTATAATAACCCTTGCCATAATCAGTTTGCGTATCCATCAGAAGGACGAGATCCCCGAAACGAAGCTCATCCAGGTCGTACTTCTCGATATCAGGAGGATAACAGGTCTGAATATGCCAGTTGCCCGAGAGGCTTCCGCTCCCCGAACCCTGACCCACGATCTCTGCCGGTATTTCCTTGACGACCGGCACTTCCAGCTTACCGCCCGAAGTACTGATGACGAGTTTCTCCAGTATTTCCGGTGCGATGCCGTGAGGGAACACATCCTCGTATCCCTCGATCTCCAGACCGATGCCCGTGGCTTTAACCTGAAATTGATCATTGATGGCCAGTTTATTCAGAGCGGGATCATCAAAATGGATGAGAACATACCTTCCAAATTTCCCGACAACAACACCTTTCTCACCTCTCGCTTCGCCACTCAAAACCCTCACTTTGTTTCCAATGGAGGTATAGTAGAGCCAGGAAGACATCTGTCTCTCGTCGGCACCCACCGTGGCCACACCCATAGTGGCCCTGTCTCCACAGGCCCATCCAAACACTTTTCCTCCAATTTTCAAATTATAGTTGATTCCCCCGATACCGATGGCCATCTTGGGTTTACCGTTCCAGGTGGTCACATAGGACCTCGATGGCTCGGCCGGAGCAATCTGCCCCTGTACCGCCAATGTGACCAGTTTATCCTTGTTGCTCTTGATGACCTGAGCATGAACTTGACACACATCTCCCAAGGTGAACATCAGAAACAAACAGGTAACAACAAATACGATGGTCTTTTTCATAACGACAACCTCCTTAATATAATATTACAGGGTTACATCATATTCAATTACTTTCTATTCTCTTCCAACTTTATTTAAGAATCGGCATCAGCACCATATGACGATAAGAAACTTTCCCATGATCGCCCTGAAGGTAAATGGGGCCAGGTAAAAACTCATCGGCTTTCAGCGCACCTCCGGTTACGCCCAAAAGTGGTTGATTGTCTATAATGGTCATACCATTCAATATCACGTTCACGTGTCGGTCACACAGGGTAATGTCGAAGGTCTGCCATTCCCCGGCCGGTCTCTCGGCGGATACCGAGGGTGTGATTCGGCTGTATATCGCCCCCATATTGTGCGAATCCACACCTCTGCCATAACTATCCTGAACTTGCACCTCATAAATACCGCGAAGGTAGATGCCGCTGTTGCTACCCTCGGGTATATTGACATCCGTTTTTAAATTAAAATCCTCAAATTCCTCAACAGTGCGTAGATTCCCGTAATAGATATGGGGCCCGTCTTCCGGTTGAACCGGATCGTTCATCAATACCCCCCCTTCGGCTTTAAAGCCGTTTTTACTGTTGGGATTGATCAGCTCCCATCCTGTCAGATCAGCCCCATTAAACAATTTGATGGGATCGCCAAATTTCAGTTTGGATAGATCGGGCGGTCCGGGCAGTGGAGGAATCCTGTCACCCGTGAACTCAACCTCATTGATGCCCGCATTCCTCCCGGGCAATCTGGCCACACCGATCAATTTATCACCGTGCCGCCAGAATTCATAATAGGAGGTCAGAATCAGGCTTCTCACGGGATTGCCCTTCCCGTCCCTTTCCAGGACCCGGCGATCCGTTCGCGTAACCACAAGGGTATCTCCTTTCAACTCACAACTCGCCATGGGCACAACACTGCCGCCGTACCACAACAGCTCGGCTTTTAGTGTCCCCACTTCCTGTGTTACACCCAGCCAGCCCGCTCCGTTGGGTAGATCCAGGGCCCATCGTCCAATAAATTTATCTGCTCCGGTAATGGGAGAAGATTGATCCAATGTCGTACAACACAACGTGAGGACCAATCCAAGTCCTATCAATAATATCAATTTTTTTCTCCTCATCTCTTCCTCCTATATTATCGTAACCTATTGTCAAAAGTTAAATCTTGGGAAACTTTCAAAACTTAACAGTTACTGTGGAAATAATCAAGAACATTTTTTTTAAGCTGAAAGACTCAAAAACGGTAATACTGTCCAGCTCCGAAGCGGCTTATATATTTCTCATACCCTTCTAAAGAAAACCAGATTCCAATGCCCTGACTTGGCATGGGTTTGAGGATGTGAATATCCTGTGCCGGTATATAGCCGAACGCAAAAAGGTATATCCGCTCACCATTCCCATTCTCTGCAATATCAATAATAATCGACAATTGAGTTTTGATGTTTTCTTTTCCCGTCCTTGTGTCCAGTCACATCAGTGCGCACCATGACAAATGGTTGTATTCAATCATTAGAATCGCTTCTCCTTCAACATTCTCAACACTTCATCCACAGCGGCTTTCAGTTCTCTGTCAAAGCCTTTCAGCTCATCTTCGGGTGTATTCTCCACCCAGACATCCGGGGCCACACCGTAGTTCTCCAGATTGATGCCGTAGTTGTTGGGTTGGGTCGGATCATAGGAAACGACCAGCGATCCGGGCGTCCTGATCCGACCGCC
>CAZYTI010000524.1:0-4114 GCA_964650065.1 uncultured bacterium | reverse complement strand
CCAAAAAAACCGATCCAAATCAAGATTGCTTTAATGATGCCACTCACTGCGATGATATAAAAAATCAACCCCAAAAAAATAAGCACACCCGATATGATATCAACAACACGTCCCAGCTTCGTTCCTCTGTCAAGGCTCCTCATTTGTTTTTCGAGAGAATTCAATTGAGATTTTGATTCATTGATTTTTTCATTATTTGTTTTTATTGCATTTGCATATTGTGATTTTTGTAAGGCCTCAATTTTCTTCTTATTGACTCTTTGCTCAAATTCATCTAATTTTCCCTTTCCCTTTTGTACGATTTCTTTTTTCTCAAGTTCAAATTGATGAATAAGTTCGTCTACTTTTTCCTTTTCAGTGAGTATATTTTTTGATTTTTGCTTTAATGTTTCTAATTCGATGTTTAAATCTCCATGATCCACTTTTAATCGCCTGGATTCAATGATATCCTGTTTCGCTATTTTTTTGTTGTGAAAGTCACTCTCCAAACGGGAGCGCGGGACAAAGGTGCGCGTTGTTCTTATGACGATACCATCCTGCTTTTGAAATTCTTTATAAATCGAGCCATCAGGATCTGCATATTCGCCCTGGAGGAAATAACAATACTGTGTCATATAAAATTTTTTCGAAATATTTTTATCGTAAATTTCATGAAAGGTTGCTGCATCAGTGTTTAGCTTCTTTATTTCGCTGGGTTTTAATTTGTCGTAACCAAACCGCGAGATTAGAGCATCTGCACTTTTGATTAATTTATATTTAACCCCCGGATCGATATTCAATTCAGTGAGAATTCTAAACAAAAGAATGAGCTCTGCAAACAGTGTCCGATTTAATGTCTTGTCTTTCAGATCATTGGAAAAAATATCACTAGAAAGCAATCCGCTCTCCAGGGGAGAGATGACCCGACTATGAATGTCTGGAATTTTAGGTATATATTCAAGGAAAGTCGATGTATGTATGTTGTTATCGTGGGACGCCAGTTCGATTGAGTAGGTAATATCATGTATCTTCTCTATATATGCCATTCCAGTATCATAGAGTTTACGATATTTGCCTTCATCCATCCACTCTTTAAATGACACTGATTTAAAGCTCCTGGTGACCGATTTTGAAATAAGATTTTCGGCCAACATTTTTGCATACTTATATCGGATCGATTCATCACCCAGTGAGGATCGCAGAATAACATTGAGAAACTTGGAAATGTTCTCTTCAATCTTTTTACTGTCCGTTTCTGATTCGATCAGGTTTAATGGTACAATCATACAAGTGTTATATACCGCATCAATGAGTTGTTTCTTGAAGTCATCCTGATTATAATTTTTAAATTCCCAACCACCACGATCGCGTTCTGATTGAACGATATGTTCAATCTCTCCCCAGAAAAAGGAATTCTCAAGCGTTTTATACCAGAATTCAAACGTCCGCTTCCATAGGAGTGTATTTACTTCCATTTTCGGATTTTCATTTACTTCCAAAGCATTTATGATGGAATTAAAATGATAAAATACTGCCATGCTGTGATCGGAGAGTCCCTCTGCGGGGATTGTATTTAAATCACGAGAAAGATGATCATAGTCCGCCTGTTTGGGATCGGCCCAAAAAACTTTCCAAACCAGACGAATATTGGGTTTACCGATATCGGCTTTGATATTATTGAAGTCCTGTCGAAAATTTTCATTTAATAAAAAGTCACTCCCGGGTCCGATAATGTCTTTCTCTAATCGCTTGATTTTCCAGAATGCTAAGAATCGGTTATAGTTGCGCCTTAACTGATCTGTTAAATTCGCCCATTCACCTTGTGTTGCTAAGTTGCAAATTCGAAATGGATTGAAAAAGTATATGTCTAATCCGACTGGGAAACCCAGGACCTCTATTTTTTTTCCTGATCGTAGCATTTTTTCATCGGGAGTCATTCATTTCCTCCTCACCCTTCATCGGCGTTCGGTTGATTATGCACACTCTTGTAATATTCCCATATTCTCCAGGCCTCCTCGGGTCTTTGTTTAAGGCTTTGTACATGAATGCCCTTTTTTTGTCCATAATCGCGGATTTTAAAGTAGTATTCATCATCGTCGTGAACGGGTATCACCACGTTAATAAAGGTGACGTTTGGATCGATTGATTCACATAATTTATCAAAGGCATTACCGGTCTCATGCAGTTTTGAGATGTCCATTTTTTTTCCATCAACAAATTCAATGGAATTCGAATGACACAATACAGTTTCGGCTTGCATTCCGATATCCGTATTCGGTTCAATTTTCATCCGTTTCATCCTTTTTTACAATTCTTGAGTTGTGGAATTGCCAATACTGTCGGTCACTCGGACAGTGAAGGGGTAATCTTTGACCTCTTTGACTTTTACCCCCTTCAAAGGAACGCCTTCTAATACACCATCTTCACTTAATGTCACCCCGGGGGGAAGCATGCCCTCTACGATAGACCATTTGTAAGGGAAAACACCTCCTGCAGCCCCCAAATACACTTTATATGGAAAAGAGCATCTTGCATTGGGAATGCTTATTGATTGAATGACAAGTGGCGTCTTTTTATTCCTACGTAATAGGATATATATAATGATGAGAGTCAGTAGAGACAGTATGGATATTATTGCTGCGATAATTGTAGCGGTATGCCAAAGTGAATCCACCATTCGGCGGACTTGCAGTGTAAAAGTTTTTTCAACGGTTTGACCAATTGGATCTTTAACTGAGACCTGGATCTCAGATACCTCGTTCCCTCTGGGGGTACCCCGCAATCCTCCATTCTGAAATACCAAATCCCCCGGTATTTTGCCTTCAAGTTGCCATTGAAGAGGATACCCGCCCCCTTGCGTTGCAAAACGAAAGTCTTTACCCTCACCGGCAAGAAAAAGTGGGATCGTGTTTGTCAACAATTCCAACTTGGGTACAATTGTCCCTTCTCCGGACTCTAAAATTTCTAATGGCAAATTCCTTATCACCTGTTGTCCGAGAGCATCCTGGACAGAAATATTTAGAATTCCTCGCCATGCTGCCGTTGGAATTCCTGAAATGGTACCCTGGTGAAGTAAAAGCCCATCGGGCAAAGGTGTTTTTTCTCCAACATCCCACTGATATGGTGGATATCCACCGATTGCATTTAAATTGTATTCGTACTGATACCTTCTCACCGAAGTAGGGAGTCGATTCGTTACTATACTCAGAGGTAGAGTTGTCGGTCTGACATCTACGGTGAATTTTTTTGTTTCTTCTTGATTTGAACCATCCACAACCATAGCTGTGAATTCATATTCGCCAAAGGTATTAAATTTTAAATTGAGAATACCTCGAGCATCAAGGAATGATTCGTTTTTCATACTGCCAAAATTTTTTATTTACCATTCATATGGAGGGATACCTCCGGTCACTGCCAGAGCATAATTATACATCAATTGTGCTTCGGCAGCAGGTAGTTTTTCTTCGGTCAATATTTCCAAAGGATGTATTTCTGGAACAGGGGGGAGGACTTTAAATAGAACTCTATTTCTGTTTGCTTCCTGTCCATCTGCACTCTTCACTGTGGCGTTGATAGATGAATCACCCGCCCGCTGAGGCACGCCCCAAATTCGACCGTTTCTATCCTTGTCGAGGCCCAACAATTCACCCTGTATTTCCCATTCATAAGGAGATATTCCACCTTCTGCAGCAAAATAAAATTGAAATTCGTTATTCACATGTGCTTCGGGAATGGTATTTGTCACTAATTTCAGTGTAGGAATCGGAGGTAATTCTTGAATTTCATCAATCGCAAGTTCAAAATTTTTACTGGCTGTATTCTGATATCTATCCGTCACTTTTACGGTGAAACGGCAGGTTCCACTCTCTTGCGATACTTTACCTGAAAGGGTACCTTTCGAATTTAACCTTAATCCTCCGATCTCTCCGCTAACCATGGACCATCGATAGGGAGGGATGCCTCCCTCGACAGAAAATGTTAATGGAAAGCGCCTTCCGGATATTGCCGTTGGAAGATTACCTGCGGTTGTAATGTCCAATTTTGAATATTGTTTTCCCAAAACGATCAATTCATAATCAATAATATCTGTTTTTTCACGGGTTGTATCTCCAACGTCGACTTGAATGCTCAAAAT
>CAZYTI010000523.1:0-4114 GCA_964650065.1 uncultured bacterium | reverse complement strand
GACGAGTATAGAACCGTTGGAGAAATCCACCAAGCACTGCGAAAGGAAGGTGTGGACGATAATAACCTAACGCTAAAAAGAATGGTTTGTTTTTTTTCTTCATTCTTTTCAAGGTCTCAATGGCCAACTCGGTTTGGGCTCCGTCATAAAAGGCGTTATTCGGCGCATCTGCAATTTCATAAGCAGGTCCCACATTCCAACCATCGGCGTAATTAATGGCGCTGGGTCTTCTTTTTAATTTCTCAGTTCTCAACCTGATTTGTTCTTCCTGAATTTTTTTATCAAAATAAAATGTTTCCGCATCTCGTTTTAGCATTTCCTCTGTTCTGTATTGTGGAGGGCGTAGATCCGGCTCATCAAATGAAACAGAGTCCGGCATAAAATTGTGAAAGATTTTCCCCATGGAAACAGTGTGATAGCCAAATTGATGAAAATGCTGGGGAATAGTAATCACATTCGGTATCGTCTCCCTGAACTTATCGCCCAAATGCCATACACGAGTCGAGTCGGGCCTCAGCCCAGTCATCAGACTTGCCCGAGACGGTGCGCACACAGCTGACTGACAATGGGTCTGCATAAACACCATTCCTGTTTCAGCGAATTTATCAATATTAGGCGTTTTAATTTCATTATTGCCATAACATCCTAGATCAGGACGCAAATCGTCGATAGAGATAAATAATACATTTGGACGCACGTCACTTGTCGATAAGTTGCAACCCGGCAGCATACTTGCGATGACGCCCGCGGCAGTCACTTTAATAAAATCTCTGCGATTGTACTGAACTATGGCATGTCCCAAATGCAAACCTCCATTACTTGGCAATCGTCGGCGCCAAAAGTGAGACCATTTCAGAGATATTCTCGATCGTGGCGTTCGAACACTGCACCTCCCGTGTACCCTCGATCTGTGCCGTCTCCACATTGACCAACTTGGATGTAATAATAAGCAGGCTACCCAGCTTATTGATGCTTCCCACGAGAATAAATTCCGCATTAAGATGTTTACCCACCTCCACAGCATTTGAGGTCGTCAGTCCGGACTGCTGGTACTGCAATTCTTCAATCACCTTCCGGATTTGGTTCCGTTCAATCAGCTCCACAAAGGGGCTGTTCCCCAATTTCCCTTCCAGCAGATAGGAAGTCGTCCTGGCGACATCTTCGGTCAAGCCCGGACTGTCAAAGGTCATGACAGCTATTTTCTTTCTTTCTCCGAAATGGATGAGCGGCTCCTCGGGTGTGGTTAGCTTCATAGCAGCGCCAAAACCGGTCGTGCCGGATGATCGGACAGGCTGGTCGGAAGTGAAACGCTGAAATCCTGCGATTCCTGAAAGCTGCCACACATTTGCATAACTCTTGGACTTATTGTCTGCATCCTGATATCCAACGGCCAACCATTTACCATCCTCTGAAATAGCCATCGCCGATATTTTCCCCTCGATGGGGTAATTCTGCTCGATGATACCCTTCTGAATGTTCCAGAATGATAGTTGATTATTACGGAGTGTGGAATTGTCTGTAATGACATAATTCTTATCCGGGGATATGGCAAAGAAATCGATATCCTTCCGGTTCCCCACCAACGTCTCGATCTCCGCTCCCGTTTTCCAGTCGTAGAAGGAGAGGTTGTACTTGAATATCATGCTTCTTCCACCCTTGGCCAGCATATGCTCCTGAATGCCCACACCCGCGAAATGACTGTCAAAACTGAACGCCCCGGATTTGATGTCAATCCCGGATCCTTCCATGGTTCGAGCTTCGATACTCGTCTTTCGCATTATTTGGAGTTTATTCACGTTCCAGACGATCATCTGCCTATCTTCGCCCACAGACAACAGCTGATCACCGTTCACATTAAAAGAAACAGCCACAACGTTCTTCTTGTGTCCTTTCAGCTTGCCTTTCAGTATACAAAGCGGGAACTCCCAGAGATAGATCTCTTTTTTATTCCCAGATGCTGCCAAGAATCGGTCATCGGGCGACATTGCCAGCCATCGGACAGGTGAGCCGAAGTCTTTGATCACCTGCCGGGCCTCCCCAGAATAGAGGTCCCAGACCACGATCCTCTTATCATTGCCACCTGAGATCAGGAATCTCTGCTGAGTATCAAAAGCGAGTGCCTCAACTTGACCACGGTGCTGTTTCAACTCGTGTAGCAACCTCTTTGCACCGATGTCCCACACATACACCCTACCCGATTGCTCACTATAGGCCAGGAACCGACCATTCTTACTGATTTGAATGCAACACACCTTCTCGGTAGGCACTGGAATCTTACTCTCAAGATACAGATTGAACTGAGCAAATACGGTATGCGCGCAGAGCACCGCAAACACAATAGATGCACGCTTCATAGTGTTCACCTTATCATTTTAAAAAAATGGGTCCCAAAAACACCAGCCTGTGTACTTAGGATGGTAAGGATCAGAAAATAACAGTCAACCCAGCCATGATCGATAGGAGACCAACGTTTTCTGCATCTTCCGCAAGAGAAAATCCATATGATACGAGCGTATTAAAGGCCGCATACTCGTTGAAAAAGTTTTTAAAACCAATACCCGCATTTACATAAGAAAAATCCGTAAATTCCATATCATCCGGAATTTCGAACGTATATTGATAGTACTGTCCGGTAATATACGGTATAAACTTGGATGCGGTTGAGAAGTTATAATTGAAGAAGACGGCGCCACTCCAATCCGTTTCTATCGTTTTTTCTCCTTGTTCATCATCAGCCAAGAAAAACCTAAGATTGGGTGAGATACCGATCTGCAGCTTAGAGGTAATATATTTACCATAACTAAGTTGGAATACACCGGAGCCGTTGACTTCGACATCCTCACCAACACGAGAAATGTAATATCCCATAAAACTGACTTCCGTATCCCCCCTCTCGATCTGTGCCCATGCTCCGGAACATAGTAGGAATAGAGCAACAGCGACGATGAATACTTTTTTCATGTGTTTCCTCCTTTCGATTCATTGCGTATTGTCAAAAATTAACCACAGAGCACACAGAGAAATTAATAATAATGTTTAAATGACTAAGCTTAAATTCTCCCCGCCACTCTGTGGACTCAAATTCCAGAAATCCTTATTTAGTATAAATGAATATTTTTTTAAAATCAAGCGAAAAAAGGAATGATGCATCATTCCAAGGAACCTAATTTCAAATCAACTGGATTTAGCCTGTCACGAGCAGTGCCTCCGATCATATTAACTTCCACCCTTACGATTATTTTGGATAATCGTAATTGATAATGTGAATATAGTATGGTAAGCTAATGGTAATTTCGAAAAAGGCTATCGTAGAAAATGGATATTTTATGTCATTTTTTGCACTACAGATTTGTTAAACATTGGTCTACTTGGCTGGGATGGTAGAAATAAATTCCCCTTCACTTAAACTTACCTCTCAGAAATCTTACTATTTCTTCGGCCGCCTCACCACTCCCACCAGGTGTCTCAATATAGGAAACTAAGTTTTTCGATCATGCATCCTCAAGTAAATCGAAAATTATGAAAAAATCATCAGTGCTTATTACAAAGTCTGGGGTGGATTTAGAGAAAGGACTGCCATAAACAAAAAGGTAAGAATCTCTTATTGAGCTATAATTCAATATGATCCGTAACAGCTCGTTTTCGATCTCCAAAGCACTCATCCTTTGCTCTATATATTTATTCAGAAGACCCATAATATAACTTAATAATTATTGAAAAATGAGAGAGTCCAACATTTCACATTTCATAGACTCTTGTTGCAGTCACATGCTCCAAGGTGGACAAATCTGACTGGGCAAACATTTCCATCACTGAACCCATTTTATACGCTGATCGTCTCATTACGAATAAGGACGTTCAAAGATCTGTTGATGGTTAACATAAAATATTTGCATGATTTTACGAGGAGATTTCTAATGATATATGACACTTTCAATCTTCAAAATCAATGTGTTTCGTTATTTTATATTAATTGATTATGCAAATGTCGAGCCAAAACTTAAGCTGCTCGATATGAAAATATGACGTACAAATATCGTTAAACAATTCAATCATTAAATTAGTTATATTTGACGTGCCCGGTCCCGTCAAGAAAAAGAGGACGGGACCTAGA
>CAZYTI010000522.1:0-4118 GCA_964650065.1 uncultured bacterium | reverse complement strand
AAGTCTCTCCTGGCTTTCACAAATTCATCATAGGCCAGTTTATAGACGAGCTTATCGTCAAAATCGGCATTACCCCCCTTATCGGAGACACAGTTATCCGCGGATGTTTCGTAGATCATACCGCGGGTCAAATAGGCCAGTCCGTAATTGGAATCGATTCGCAGGGCCTTTCGCACTTCCGCCATGGCCGAACGATAGCTTCCAAGGTATGTATAGCACATGGATAGATTGCAGAGATTTTTCTTGTCGTCGGGTCGAGATTTCAGGATGCTTTTATAGACATCAGACGCATCTCGGTATCTTTCCAGTTGTTGATAAGACTCCCCCAACATTTCGAGTGCTAAAATATTATCTGCTTCTTTGCTCGTCACGACAAGCAATTGTTCGATGAGCAGTTCAAATTCTGACATCCGGTAGTAGCTCTGTGCCAGATCCATTCGATATTTAATGTTCTCCGGATCCCGCTCGACCAATCCTTTCTGGATTTCGATGAGCTGATCGATATTGCCCGTCCGTGCTAAAAGCGAGCCGAGTACCTCCTGAGATCTCTGGTCGGCAGGATTCAATTCGACCACTTTTTGAAAGGAAGCGATTGCCTTTTCGGTTTCATCGGCAGAGACATAGAGCTGGGCCAGATGTTGGTGATAACTCACGGAGTCGGGGCGCAATCGCGTGAGGATTTCATACATCTCAATGGCTTCGTCGGTTCTTCCTCCGGCCCGATATAGATAACCCAGCATGGAGTAGGAATAGGGTTCGTCAGGTAATCGCTCTACTCCCATTTTGAAGGACCACTCGGCACTGTCCGGTTTTTGGAGCCGGACGTAACAGTCCCCGAGTCTCTGATAAAGCGCTTGGCCATAGATACCACTGGTATCCAATTCGGCAACACGCTTAAAGTAGCGCTTGGCTTTTTCATAATCGCCCTGTTTGTAGGGTTCGAAGCCGAAACTGAACTGGAGTTGTACTTCCCGCTTGTGGAGATTGAAGAGCGAGTCCTGAATCGCTTTTTTCTGTTCCGGAGTCATCTCCTGCTGAGGTGCGGTGCTGGCACAGCTCAAAAAGTGCATGTTGATGAAGACCAGGAGAAGCACTAAAATGGCTAAAAATACGAAGAATTGTGTTTTCTTTTGCACAGGTATCCCTCCTCCGATGAGTGTGTTTGTTTAAAAGCTTTGCAGGTGTAAAGCAAACTTTAAGTTTACTAAAAATATTGGTGAAAATCAAGGAAAATTATCACTCGACTCAGTACCGCCTGACAAACCATTTCTCGCCGCCCGTTACCGAAAGGCTGAGCTGAAACAGGTTTTCTGTGAGCTCGTTATCGCTCAGGGTGCCCCTTCTTCCATATCCCAACGCGATATCGATTTGGGCCACATTCATATAGAGGGGAATTCCCAGGCCCATTGTAATCCATTGCTCAGTCATCGTATTTCTCTCGGGATCCAAAGCAAAATAGGGCTGATAGGCGAAGCCCAAGCGGAAGGCCATACGCTTGATAAAGGATGCTTCCGGATTTCGATTGGCAAGTATTTCGCCTCCGACAGAAATTCGGTTGATATCACGGACACCATTTACACGATTGTCGTTAACGGATAGTCGTGTCCAATCCCGTTTGAAGTATTCAATACCAACAAGTCCCCCTGTTCCGATTTGGAACGTGGTTCCAATACCCCATGAACCCGGAAAAAGGATGGATCCCTCATCGGTTTCTTCCTCCGGAAGATAGACATAAGCGGTTTCACTTTCGTTGTTCAGATGAATTTCGGGTGTATAGATGGCTCCCAGAGTCAATGAAGACCAGGGACGAAAGAGGAGTCCTGCGGTCAAACCAATTCCCCGGTTTCTTACTATAAACTCATCCTTGGTAGAGATAAAATTAGTATTCTCGAATTCAACCCGCCATGTTTCCTTAAATTTTCCAAAAAGATAGTGACCGGATATGCCGATGGCGAATTTAGATCGAAGGGCCCAGCATAATGAAAATGTGAAGGTGTTCAATCCCCCATCTCCCTCGACAGACTTTGTGTAGGATCTGTTCGCCAAGTTTTTGGGAAAACTCAAGTCGTAATCCATCCGAGTGAATGGTGCGAGTCCTATTGAGAAGTTCACCCCTGAACCGAAGGGTATGGCAAAAGAAAATCCATCTAAGTTGGAGTAATTGGAAGAGGCGCTGCCTTCTGCATCGCGATAATTGTTGATTTGAAGGAAATAATGAATGGAGATCAGGGTCGATTGCAGTGAAGCGAGTCCGGCCGGATTTATTCGCGAAATTGTAAATGGATTGGTAAAGGCAATAGTGATACCCCCCATACCCATGGCGCGTGTATGAGGGTGAACGAATGGTTGTCCAACACCTTTGGAAGAAAGGATCGATTGTCCATACGTCGATTGGATGATGAGGAAACAAAAGAACCATGCGTTAATTGAAGCCCGTAGGAATTTCATGTCTTGCTCTCCGCGTATTTGTGATGATATCTTAAAACCAGGCCGATGGGGGAAGACTGTAAAAAACCTCTAGTTTGGGTTTTTTCCCCGGGACCGCCGAACTATGAAAAATCCTACGCCTGATATTTGATCTTTCATTCCCTCCCCGGAGCAGTAAACCATAATTTTCTTTGGTACCGATCGTCCAGTTTTGTACGTAGTAGGTCAGATCGATGGAGACCGAGTCCCCTTCAATTTTTCCGTTGAAGGATAAGGTCGAGTCAAAGGAGACCGTTTCAATTGAAGACCACCATGTTGTGTCATTGGTTACCCAAGCCATGACATAAAATGCTCCGGAGTGATCAGGAAAGGAGAGGGTGGTGTCTCCGTAGAGGGTAAGGCGGGCGTTGTTGATGGTTGCATTTTGAGGAATAGAGGCCACATCAAAATAGAGAAGTGTACGGAGGGCCGTGGCATCGGCAATGTGGAGTTGATTTGCATTTTGGGTAAAAGGGGAGGAAGCGATAAAGGCGTCCGCCATGGGATATCGTTCATAGGTTGATTGTACCGTATCATGGGTAACATGAATGATCATATGGGGTACATAAATCCAATCGATGGGTCCCTCTTTACTGTAAAATTGCGTGATGAAGCCCGTATCCGGGGGGGGATAGGTGAGAAGGATTCCGTGATTATCGGTTGTTGTGGTGTCCATCCAGGATTGCATGATATGAGCGGGAAAAGTGATACGGATGGAATCTTCATCGATGGTTACTACTTCTGTGGCGACTTTATCTCCCATAAGGCCACCGTCATAGAACATCTTCCAGGTGATCTCAGATTCCTCCCAATCTCCGGTGATCATATAAACGGAAGGTGCTATTAATCCCGGAAAAGATCCATGGGTACTGTCGATATTGTAGGTGAAGAAAACACTGTCAACAACACCACTATCCGGAAGAGCGGAGAAATGAAGTAAAGTCTGACATTGGAGATCCTTATGATGGCCGGCAAACAGGAAAATTTCTGCCCCGGTAGGTACTGTTGTTTGATAGGTGGTGTCGTGCTGAGCATATGCGAACCAATGTGCTTCCGAGCCGATATTGTCCCTCTCATAAAAGTTGGCTCCGACGGTGGTTTCCCTATATTTTGAGCAACGAGCAAGGAGAAGAAAACATCCAAGCATCAGTCCTATGGTGAGGTGGTATTTTTTCATGGAAATCCTTGAAATTGGTTGTTCTAAGTGACTCATCTATTTATAAGCATAAGTGTTATATATAGTTCCCGAATTTACGAGCTCGACGACTTGTGTGCCTCTGGCACATTAAAACATTTAGTTTACGATTTTTTGAGGAATTTGTCAAGGGAGGAAATGGTGTTGAATCATTTTTTAAGTCAATGTCTCCTATTTAATACGTTCCCAGACCGCATCCATCTCTTCCAGAGTGGCATCTTTTAAATCCAGCCCCAGGGCCTCCATTGTGCTTTCCACTTTTTTGAATCGGGAGATGAATTTTTCAGTGGCCGACCTGAGGGCATCTTCCGGGTTTACCTTTATGAATCGGGACAGGTTCACCAGGGCAAAGAGAAAATCTCCCAGTTCTTCTTCAATAGAAGCCTGGTTTTGTGATTCAATGGCCTCTTCTAATTCGGCCCTTTCTTCGTTGACTTTATCCCAGACCTGATCAATC
>CAZYTI010000521.1:0-4121 GCA_964650065.1 uncultured bacterium | reverse complement strand
CATTGAAGGGAATATCATCGTTGATAATACAGCGACCTACGGAGGAGGCATCTGTTGTATTGGTGCTGACGCACTCATAAAGAACAATGTTATCGGAGAAAAGAACAGACCTAATATCGCCACGGCTGACGGCGGAGGAATATTTATAACTTCGTCTTCTGGAAGCACAGAAATCATAGATAATGAAAGCATCAGTTATAATGAAGCGACGTTTGGAAATGGCGGTGGAATAGCACAATATGGGCCACAAAAAATAGTCATAAAGGATAACAAGAATCCTGGAATAAAACGTAATATAGCATTGATTCATGGAGGAGGAATATACTGCGAATCTCAAAGCTTAACAGTCGAAAACAATCATATTAAAGAAAATCAAGTTATCGGCTCGTTTTCTGATGAAGGACAAGGGGGCGGTATTTACTGTTCTTATGGTTCAAATGGAAATCTTGTATTTAATATAATAGAATTAAATACTGCCGGAAGCGTAAACATTTGGGGTAGCGGAGGCGGTATTTATTGTAAACAAAGTTATATGAATATATTCAAGAATAGAATTACTCAAAATGAAGCGATTCTTGGATATGGAGGAGGGATCTTTCTTGACCGCAGAGGGTGTACGATCGAAGCGGAAATAATAGACAATAATAGAATTGACGAAAACGATGCTTACTACGGCGGTGGCGGGATATATCTAGTAACATATTCAGAAGAAACTGAAATTGTAAATAATGAGATCGAAAAAAATGACGCTACATTGACCGGCGGAGGAGGAATCTATGTCAACGGAGGCAACAATGCCACTAAAATATATCATAATACTATCGTGAATAATAATGCAATTCAAGGAGATGGTGGTGGTATCTATTGCGATAATGCAACGACATGTGAAATAGGAAATACCATTATATGGGCGAATACGGCATTCATGTCGAACATGTCCATTGCTTTGTATAACAACTCAAATCCCAGTGTCGGTTACTGTGATGTCGAATTAACATCTGGGGTATGGCCAGGACCTGGGAATATTAATAACGATCCACTTTTTATTCAGAACTCTCACCCATATCGTCCGTCATATCAAGCAAACTCTCCGTGTGTTGATAATGGATATAATAGCGCCGGTCTTATCAGGGATTATGATTGGGAAGGCGATGAGAGGATCTGGCCTCCGCAGTCATCAGGAGGTGTAACGGATATGGGCTGGGATGAAGTGAAATATCCTTGGCCATAAATCGTTGCACAGGTAAATTTAAAGGGACGTTGATTAAATATTACCTTGAAATAACAGTAAAATAGATTAATATATCACAAGTCCAATAAGACAAAGTCGTAGGAAAATCCATTAACTTGGCAAGGATAATCCTATACCGCGCTTTGGAAAACCGGTCATGGTAAAAGCAGGATTCCTAGTTCTATTTTATATTTTCACAGCAATATGCGCTTTGGCACAAACAGCGACGATATTCGTTCCAGAGGATTGCGTCAGTATCCAATCCGCTATAAATAGGGCCAATAACGGAGACACAATTATCGTCATGCCTGGAACGTACGTGGAGAACATCGACTTTCTCGGAAAGGCGATAACTGTCAAGAGCGAGAAAGGAGCGGATGTCACTGTTATCGATGGGAACCAGGCTGACAGTGTTGTTACGCTTGAGAATGGTGAGGGCAATGATTCGATATTAAAAGGATTTACCATTACGAACGGATTTGGGCTTGGAATAAATGGAAAGGGGGGCGGGATATTATGCATTGATACGTCACCAATAATACTCGACAATATAATAAAGAATAATACTTCTGATTGGGGAGCTGGCATTTTCTGTGGTGGTTCGGCCATTATTACAAACAACATAATTATGAATAATGATGCTTCCCGAAATGGTGGTGGTATATCATGCAAGGACCTGTCAAAAGTTATAAACAACGAGATATCTAACAACAATGCCTTTACTGCCGGCGGCGGTGTAGCATGCAGTGGGTATTCGGAAGTAATTGACAATGTTATTTCAGATAATTCATCCGGTATGAGTGGAGGAGGAGTAGATTGCAGCGATACTACAACAGTCAGAAGTAATAAGATCAATCGAAATAACTCAAAGTCTGGTGCGGGTATACGCTGTGATTATTCTGATGCCGAAATAAGCGATAATATTATATGTGACAATATATCACGCATGAATGGAGGGGGGATTGCATGTTCATCCGGGTCTCCCAAAGTAAGAAGAAATTATATATATAGAAATTCCGCCTCATATGCAGGGGGGCTCGATCTGAGTGACTGCTCAGTCTTTGTAAACAGGAATATTATATATGAAAATGAGGGTTCATCTGGAGGTGGAGTAATTTGTGATGTTTCTTTCCATAAAACGATTGTTTTAACAAATAATATTATAGCAAAAAACAAGTCTGGATGGGGTGGGGGTATTTTAGTCAGTTGGGTGTACAAAGCGTCGGTAATAATGGTAAACAACACAATTGTTGACAATAATGCAACTATTCAGGGAGGAGGTGTTTGTGGAGAAGGATATTCAGAAATAATAAACACGATTATTTGGAATAATGATGCACCCCAAGGGGCGCAAATATATGGGGGCGGATCTGTAAGTTACTCGAATGTTCAAGGAGGGTGGCCCGGTCCTGGAAATATAGACGCTGACCCTTTTTTTATTGACACAAGGAAAAACGATTATCATATCAAGTATGACTCTTCATGTAAAAACGCGGGCGATCCTTCTTTTTATAATATATTAACAATGGATTATGATGGAGATCCCCGGTATGAAGACGGCTTCATAGATATCGGTGCCGATGAATTCCATGAACATCTTTACCATGTGGGTAATGTGAGACCAGGCGGAAATGTTGATATCAGGGTCGTCGGAAATCCGGGAGCCTCACCGGTTCGGCTGTTGTTTTCCTTTGATGCCCGGCATAATCCTCAAATGACAACGTATGGAAAGCTCTATCTTGTTCAACCAATTCATGAATTTATTTTGGGCGGTATTCAATCGAATGGAGTTTTTTCCTATTCAGGCAAGATTCCATCCTGGTGGTCCAAGGGAGATGAGTACTACATACAGGCAATGGTTGGACCTCTTGGTGGTTTCGATACGGTGCTGACTAACGCACACGTGCTGAGAGTTGTCGCGCCATGATAAGGGAAAGGCGGACGGGAGTTGATCTCCAATCCTCTTCTTTCTTTGTGCGCCAGGTGGTTACTGCCGTAGCTCCCAGGGGACGAGGTTGCCGATCCGGAGGCTTTTTCCTTCGGGCATCTCGAAGAGCGGGGTCTGGTACTGCACCCCATGGATTGCGACGACGGCCCGCACCATTCCGGCGGGGGTATCGAAGAAGTAGACGCTGGACGACCACTTACAGAGGTTCTCGACCTCCAGCACCTGTCCGTTTTCGTTTTCGAGCCAGGCGTCGTATTCGAAAGGAGGGCCGTATCTGTCTTTCAGCGTTCTCGTTCTGACCTTGAGGCATGCCGATCCAATCATGGTGATGTTCAGGTTAGAGCCGGCCGCGACATAGGTCAGATCGTCGGCCTTGTAATAACGGCCGTTCACATCGTAGTTGGACGGATCGGGGAAAAAGATCCGGTAGAACCTGTCTTTTAAAGCCGGGATCAAGAATGACCCATCATCTCCCGTTCGGATCCACTTTCGCTCTTCTTCGGAATCGTCCATTTCTCCATAGGTCATGGAAATCCTCTCCAGGGGGGAGCCCGATTCGTCCCGAACGATCCCATAGATCGCCGAGTGAAGGGCGACCTCGCCGGGAAGGATCAGGGTTGATCCATTCCTCTTCGAGAAGATTCTCGTAGAAGAAATCAACGGCCGTGTCTTCCAGATTCTTGATGTAGATCTTGCCCCACTTGAAAGGGGGCAGCCCCAGGTCGCAGACGCCCTTTTTATCGGAAACACTCTCGACGCGCGCACCGGACCCGTCCTCCAGGGTGAGGTCGACGACCACGTCCGTCTCGGCCGCGGGCTCGCCGTACTGGTCGGCGACCTTGATGTTCTGGAAGAGCGTTCCCTTTTTAAGCGGTCAGAGACAGAATTCCACGGGTTTACCAGCCATTTTCAGGGGCCTATTTATTTGACCCGGGACCTGGC
>CAZYTI010000520.1:0-4122 GCA_964650065.1 uncultured bacterium | reverse complement strand
AGTGAATCTCCGTGTTGGTTTGTGTTGATTTCCTTTATGTTATCATCCCCAGAGGTTATTTGATCCGCTTCACAGTATAGGTCCCATTGGGCCGATGAAGAATCATTCGGATGTTTTGCGCGAAAATATGATTTCGTCGACGGTCGGCTCGAGTTGTACCAATAACCTGTCGATATCGCCCTTGCTGTTGGTGGCAAATGTAATCTTTAATTCTCTGAACACAAGGTCGCCATCGGTTTCGAAGACATCGTAGTGATAATGCTCCAGGCCAAACTCGAAGGTATTGAAATTACCGGACAGGGTATCACTATCATGAGTGATGGACACCAGACCATAGGCGGGATGTTCATATTCCCCTGCGTAATCGGTCAGGGCGTGGGATGGTTGTGTGTTTTCCACGCGTTCTTCCTCTTTTTTATCCTTCTCCTGTTCCTTAGCCTTTTCGCGTGCTGTTTTCATCTTGGCGTACCTGTCCACAGGTTCCAAATCGAGAAGCAGGTCCATAGCATACATGGCCGCCAGAGACGAGATGGAGCTGGCTGCATTGTTCACCACAAAAATCCCGATATTGTCGAAGGGCAGGAAAGAGGTCGATGTGGTGAATCCGTCAATTCCACCGCTGTGCTGAACCCATTTGTAGCCTCTGTACATGGAGATGGACCAGCCCAGGCCGTAGTTGGCATGGGAGCGTTCATTGGATTCCATGTTGGACGATATATGCATGTGAGGGGTATGCATGGCTTGCATTTCGGATTCGGAAACCAACTGTGTTTCTCCAATTTTCCCCTTGTCCAGGTGTAACTGAATCCATTTCAACATGTCATCGATACAGGAATTGATGGAACCGGCAGGGCCGATCTCGTCGATGTTTCGAAAGGGTATCTTTTTGATCTTTTCATCCTCGATTGCATAGGGTTGAGCAAAATCGTCCGCTTGCCTGGTATCTTCCACAGAAAAATTGCTGTTGGTCATGTTCAGGGGGTTGAGGATCCGGCTTGAGACGAAATCCTCCCACGTGCTGTTGGTCTGCTGACCAACCAGGACCCCAGCAGTCATGAACATGAGATTATTGTACTGGTATTTTTCTCTGAAACCCGCACTAAAATTGAGGTAACGCAATCGATCAAACAGTTCCCGGCGTGAAAAGGGCGAACCATACCAAAGGGCGTCGTGCCTGGGCAGTCCGGAGCGGTGAGTTACCAGATCACGAACGGTCATATTCGCAGTGATATAGGCATCCTTGAGTGTGAATCCAGGTAAATAGTCACGGACCGGGTTATTCCATTTTACAATCCCCTCGTCAACGAGTATACTTATCGCCAGGGTCGTAAATGCCTTGGTACATGAACCGATGGCAAAGAGGGTTTTACTCGTCACCGGGAGTTTCTCTTCTAAATCCCGGTATCCGAAACCCCGGGCATAAATGACCTTGCCATTCCGGATGATACCCATAGCCAGTCCGGGCACTTGGGTGTCTTCCATCATCCCGTTGATATACTTCTCGAGCTTGTTTAGTTTCTTGCTGATTTTCCTGTCCGGGGTGGCTGCACAGCTCGCTTTCAATGCTTCAGGATATTTTTCATCAATAAGGACCGATATGTATGCACTTTCGTGATTCGATCCGGTTTGAAAGGGTTGCATGAGAGCTGCATTGAGAGTGGGAAGTGCAGTCAGGCGAGTAAAGACTATCAACATCATCAATCGCTTAAGACAGTGCTTTCCTGTCATCTTGGTATCCTCCTTTCGTAATCAAAGGGCGTCGTCATTTTCCGGTATTCGGATTTTACTCTCTATTGTGTGGTATTGTTATAGTATTACGAGAAAAGTCTTCGTTTTTTTGCAAGAAAATGAAAATTTGAAGACCCATGCGTTTCAAATTAAATGCGCCTCTGGCGCGTTATGTATTAAATAATAAGTGTTTATTGTGGAAAAATCAAGTAGAAAAACAGGAAGTATCAAAAGTTTTGTGAAGAAAGAGAGAAAGACATGGAACCACAGAGGTCACAGAGAAAAACTCTGTGTACTCCCTGCCTGCGGCAGGCAGGTGTGGTTTATTTTTGACAATACGGAAAAGCATACAAGGAGGGTAGATTGGAGAAAATGACTCCATTAGAAGCGCTTCAGAAACTCTGGGAACCCGTAGACCGTAGTGAGATGAATTTTAGAATCATGGTGCAACCCGGAGAGAAAAGTCATTATTACACGGGCATCTCCCTTCATCTCCTGTTTACTGTCACATTATATGAAAACAGAAAACTTTTTATTGTTAAAAAAATGGTAACTATCAATTGACTTTTACCGGAATTTTTCTTATAATATGGTCAATAAATAATATTTCCTCTCCCCTGAAACACAATGACTTGGTGCTCAACGGTAGATATTGTTTAATTCGGAAGCAGCGGACCATTCAGGGATGCCTATGAAATCCAAAAATCAGAAAGAAACCGTCCTCGTCGTAGATGATGATCCCCAAAATATTCAAAACGTTCAAAATATTGTAAAAACGCGTTATCGTGTAAAATCGGCCCTGAATGGTCATGAGGCGCTTCAGATTATCCTTTCGGACAATCCGCCGGACATCATTCTGTTGGATGTGATCATGCCGGGATTGAATGGATTCCAGGTGGCCAAGCGGATTAAATCGGAACCGCGAACGAAGGACATACCGATTATTTTTATCACTTTAAAGACCGGAAGTGAAAGCCTGGTAAAGGGATTTCAAATAGGTGCACAGGATTACGTGACCAAGCCGTTTCAACCGGAAGAGCTCCTGGCCCGTGTCGAGACCCATCTGATGTTGAAGAGGCAGCGGGAACAATTGGAATCGATCAATCTATTTCTGGAAGACAGAGTAACAAAGAGGACCGAACAGCTGCAAAAAGCTCTGCAAAACAAGGATCACTTGCTGAAAGAATTACACCATCGGGTGAAGAACAATCTGCAGATTCTCATGAGCCTGTTAAGGATGCAGATATACGATCGTAAAAGCACTGAAATGGATGCTGAAATGCTGACAACCTATCTGCATCGTATCCAGACCATGTCGCTGGCCAATGAAATGATGGACGTGAAGGGAAATATTAAAACCGTTCATGTTAAACAATATTTGAGTAACCTTTTGCATCGTATCATCGAAGGGAACAATCGAACGTGGGATGATATTCGAGTCAAATTGGAAGCGGATGATACGATGCTCGATGTAAACGCGATCATCCCGTGCGGATTTATTATCAATGAATTGGTCAGCAATGTTTTGAAATATGCCATACCTCAGAACCGTAAGGGAAAAATCAACGTTTCCTTTCGCTCTTCTTCCAATAAAACCCGTGTCTTAAGGCTGCAACATGATGGTAAGGGGCTTTCAAAGCCCATTGATTTTGATAAGGCCACGACGATAGGTTTTAAACTCATCGATAGCCTCACAAAACAACTACAAGGAACAATCTCCTATAAACCCAGGGAGCAGCTTTATACGCTCACATTTGGCAATCCCCGAATCAAGACCTACAATCAGGTCCATGATGCTTCGTACCAATCAAAATAGGAAGTAAAGGGTGTGGGGGCGTGCTGTCACAAGTAGGCAATAAACGCAGGCTTCTCGATTATTACTATCCAATAGAACAGGATTATGAACATGGACAAACCCAAAATCATCATCGTTGAAGATGAGCTGATCATCGCGCAAGAGGTCAAGCAACAACTGATGAATCTCGGATATTCCGTACCGGCCATTACAGTCTCAGGAGATGACGCGCTCAAAAAAATAGAAGCGCTTCGACCGGACCTGGTATTGATGGACATCAAGCTCAGGGGCAAGATGGACGGCATTGAGGCAGCCGGACAGGTGCATGCCCTGTTTGACGTACCCGTGGTATACCTGACCGCCAATGCCGATAAAGAGACTGTGGAGCGGGCCAAGAAAACCGAACCCTACGGTTTGATCTACAAACCCGTACAGCTCGATGTGATGAGAGCCGTCATCGAAATGGCCCTCTACAAACACGGGATGGAGAAACAACTCAAGGAGAGGGAAGCCCGGCTCGACGCCACGCTGCAGAGCATCGGGGACGCGGTGATCACCACGGACACCAAAGGGCGGATTACCGGTATGAACCCGGTGGC
>CAZYTI010000519.1:0-4129 GCA_964650065.1 uncultured bacterium | reverse complement strand
GTTATCACATTCATCAATCCGGGATATTCACAGATAACAGAGCGATTGACCTTCCAGGGACAGTTCTTCTGGGCCCGTTCGGTTCGTGTCGAGCTGGATGATCATCATGAATTGCTGCCCGGAGAACAGATTATCGCTCGAATCGATCCCAATAAGGACCATGATGATTTATTCTCCCAATCTGCCCAGGCGGCAGAAGCCTCAACCGATCGTGATGATCAAAAAAGTCGACTTTTTACCGTAGAAAAAATGCAAATTCCTAAGACGTTGAATGAGGTGAGCCGTATCGAACCCTCGGGAATCGCCTGGTTGGAGGATATCGGAAAATATGTCATCGTAAGTGACGACACCGGTATAAAGGATGCCGAGAATGACCATGCTCCCTGGGTTTTCCTGATGGATGAAAAGGGACGCGTTGAATCCACTCCCATCGTACTGAAAGGTGTTGATAGGTTCAATGATCTGGAGGCCATCGCACCCACAGACAACGGTATTCTGTATCTGATTTCTTCCCAGAATATCAGTAAGGGCGGTAAGCGTCCCGGAAGTCGGGAAATGATCCTGCAAGTTCATTATGATGGGGAAGAATTGGTGGTTCGGGATAAAGTGTCATTTCTGACCCTGCTGCTTCGATCCTATTCAAAAGAGCAACTTTCTGAGTTGGGTCTCAGGGAATTTGAAGAAGACGGCAAACCCGTATTGAACATTGAGGGTGCAGCATGGCGTAATCATATGCTCTATCTGGGATTGAAGGTACCTGTTGGGGAGAAAGGCGCGATTATTTGGAGGCTCCGCGATCCCCATACAATATTTCAAAATGAAAAATTAAACACGGGCCAGTTGTCCGTTTTTGGAACCATCGATCTTGGAGAACACAGAGGACGGACCGCCGGCATATCGGATCTAACCTTTGATTCCAGGGGTGTGCTATGGGCGCTTTCTACCATCGCTGGTGCCGAAGATGAAGATCAGTTGGGTGGTTTCCATCGAATAGATCGTTTTGCAGATGACCATCTGGAGGCCGTCCGTATCATGGATTTTCCGGGGCTCAAATCCGAAGGGCTCTGCAGTCGAGAGCTCAATCACTTTTTCATCGTCTTCGATGAAGATAATGATAAACCCTCATTCTGTACCGTCACCACGGAGGATCTATGAACCGGATTTCCGTGCGTCCAGGTCGTGTTGTTCGGGCGTACCGGTATGGGATGACACATCGAGTCATTTACCTCTCCATCGTACAAATTCTTGTCGCTTGTTCCCTTTATGCCCAGGCGGGTCGGCGGTCTGAAGAGACGGCTCTTTCAGACCTATTCAAGGAATTCCGGGTTACCTCCTTTGACACACTCACTGAGAATGTCGCAGTCGAGTTGGCCTTAAACCGGAGTATGGAACTCCAGTCTCTCGACACGAATGTGCAAATTGCGAGCTACCGACAGAGTTCGAGTGGCAAAATAACCAATCCCGAATTCAGATTGAGTGAAATCTCCACCCGTTACTGGACGCATGAATTTGATGAGCTGCGCCTCGGCCTCCGATGGCGTCCACCCAAATTTGGGGAACTCGCTGAGGACAGGCAGCAAGCTGAAGTCGATGTCTGGACCAGAAGAGTCAGAGCCGTTCGGTTTCGTCAGGACCTGGCCGCCAAGGTACGGCGAAATTACGCCAGCGTGGTTATGTATGATACCCTGGCTGGGCTCGCAAAAAGACGGGTTGAAGTGGAGACTGAACGACTTGGCATTGTGGCACGTATGGTAAAATTGGGGAGGCGATCCGTTGTTTATCATACCAAGGCAAAATTATGGCATGCTGAATCCAAGAACGATTACGCCCGAATGCTGCAAAGGCAACGAACGGCAAGGATGAAATTGTCCAAGCGTACAGGAGTACCTGATAATGTCTCACTGATCATTGCTCCGATTCCCGATTTGATGCTGGATTTGGATCAACTCATTGCCGTCGCATTTGAGAATCGTCCCGAGATTGAACTGGTGCACCAACGCATTGAATTGGCTCAGAAACAGTACAACCTGGAACATAATAAGATGATTCCCTGGCCTAGATTCATCGATCTATCATATCACCAGTTAAAATACGGAGAAGATTGGGGAGAAATGAGGGTGGGAATCATTCTCCCCCTTTTCAATTGGAATCGCGGAAACATCAAAGCGACCAATCTGGCCGTAAAGCGTAAAGAACTGGAATTCGATGCCATACGTGAAGAGATCGAGTATGAAGTTAGGGCCGCATATACCACATACGAGGATTTCCTGGTTGATTGGATTAATTTTAGCCAGGATGTTGATCATCTCATAATTGAAGCACATGGCATGATAGAGCAGGCGAAACGACACGATACCCTGCTGCCCGATGAGGTGTTGGAGATGGAATTAACCCTCCTTGAAACACAAGAAATACTCAGCGAAAAACGACGTAGTCTCGTCCATGCATTGATCGATCTCTGTTTTGTACTGGGTATCGAAGGACCGGAGCAACTTCAAACAAAAGAGCAAGGTCCATGATGCCGACCGATTTATCTAAACTGAAACGATACGAACTCAAATATACCATCTCAGAAAGTTTGGCTGCCGAAATCCGTGACTACATCCGGGGATTTTTTAAGCTGGATGAACATGTTCCTTCGGGTGAGGACGGATACATCGTGAATAACCTCTATTTCGATACTCCGGATCTTCGTTTTTATTTTGATACCCGGTTTCGTAAACTGATCCGTTATAAACTCAGGGCTCGTTTTTATGGAGAGAAGTCGTCAGATTATATCTGGCCCGAAATCAAGTATCGACATGGCCCTGTGATTTGGAAGACACGTCGTAAAATCCCGATGGAAGAATGGCCTCAACTGTTTTTATTACAAAGATCGGAACAGCAAGAATCGGTTCGTAAGTCGGGTTTGGATTCCTTTGAAGAGCTCGTTCATTGGTACGGGGCACAGCCTGTGCTTCATGTGCGATATTATCGTGAACCCTATGTCACCCAGTTAGAAACATACGGACGTGTTACGTTTGACCGACGGTTAACCTACTGCATGGCAGAAGGATCTATCGATGTGTTTCGGGATGGTCGAGAGATGATTTATTACGATGATCCCCTGTCGACCCTATGCCATGAATCGCCAATCGTATTAGAGATCAAGGTGGAAAGGCTCGTCCCCTTCTGGGTCATCGATATGGTCCGGCAATTTGGTCTGGTTCAACGCCCATTTTCAAAATATTGTTACGGTATTGATAACAACAGGAGATATTTGTCCACCATCAGGAGTTCATTCATCAAGGGGTAGTCAATGAAACGAGTCAAGATTATAGGTATTGTTATTTTCGGATTTATTGCGACGGCAATGGCATCGGATCGGGTGGTCATTAACGAAATCATGTACAACAGTCCTGGTGCGGATGTGGAGTTTGTTGAACTCTACAACATAACAGACAGTGAAATCGATTTAACGGGGTGGTATATCCTTGATGATAATGACAGTCATGCCCCCTGTTTTCTATCAGGGACTCTAGGCCCCGGTGAGTATCTGGTTGTGGTGGGAGATCATACCCAATTTGGCACTAACTATCCAGGTGTTGCAAAAGTAAATCCAAATGCTTTCGATACGAATGGGACAGGTTGGTCATTGGGGAATACTGGAGATACGGTGCGTCTCTTTGATGGCTCAGGAACTCTACATGATATCGTCGGTTACGATAGTGGAGTCGAATGGCCAGCGAGGCCCAATGGAAATGGTCCTTCACTTGAATTACTTCATCCGTCTCTGGATAACACGAAAGCCTCAAGTTGGGATCCGAGTAATGTGGATAAGGGAACACCTGGGGCTCAGAATAGTGTGTACACGGAAAATGTCGTCCCTATATGTAAGGATGGCCAGCGCAATATTGATCTTCCCTCGAGCAGTACTGATGTTGTTATCACAGTTATAGCGGTTGATATCGAAGGCTTGACCAAAGTCGAACTTTTTGTGGATGTGGGAGGTGGATACGTTGTTCAGATCATGTATGATAACGGACTTAATGGGGATATCCCCCCAGGAGATTCAGTGTTCAGCTCTATTATCCCCGCTCAGCCAACCGGTACTCTAGTGAAATATTATGCAGTAGCCACAGATGCTGTT
>CAZYTI010000518.1:0-4130 GCA_964650065.1 uncultured bacterium | reverse complement strand
TGATTCTATATCCATCCGAACCCATGATACGGATAAGCTTATTAAAAAGGGTGAGAAAAAATCAAAGCATTTATTGTCCCACTACAGCACCTAATAATTGAAGCCACTAATGAAGCTCAAATATTAAGAATGTTTGAGCTTTTTTCATGCCCACAAGATAAAGATGTTCAAAGATTTTTACGAAAATCCGCAATCCAATTTGAAAAACTTAACCTAACAAAAACCTACCTTGTTTTAATTGATAAAAATCGTATTATTGCCGGTTATTTTTCTTTGACGTTAAAAGCCTTTCAAATACAGGGCAAAACATCAAACAATCTTTATAAATTAATCTTTGGAACATCTAAACCTAAAAAACCCGAAAAAATCCAGTCTTTTTTCCCAACATATTTAATCAGTCAACTTGGGAGAAATACTGACAAGTTTTCTAACGAACAACTTCCTGGTAAATTGATATTGGAGTATGCATTTTCTGAAATTAAAAAAGCCCAACGCATATCTGGTGGTAGAACACTTATGGTTGAATGTGCTAACAATGATAAACTTATAACCTTCTACGAAAACAATGGATTTAGAAGGTTTTATTTAGATGGTAGTGAATCGGATCTCATACAGCTTATTAAAAAGATAAATTAAAATATAATAAACCCCAAGTACGGCCCTCCGGATTTTTTTCTGGCGGGCTTTTTTATTTTCACAAAACACCCACAGAAATCCTTGTATATATGAATACAAATCCAATCCAACAGATTTTTTCGAGCGAGCCAGAATTGGAGGGTAAAATGGAAAACAAACATCCTACATATATTTACACTTTTAGTTATTCACCGTCGGTTAAAAATATCGTAAATTTAATATATAAAGACAAACATTGTACTTTTTAATCACAAGATTAAACAGCTATAATTCCTAAGAGATACCACATTATTCAAATAATTAATTTCCATTTGCTTTTTATTAATTATTCATTTATATTTACATCCGGATTTATTCTGTGACAATTCTGTATACAAAACTGGGAGAATTGTCACAGGATTTAAGTAATTAATTTTATTATGTTCGGGGCGTAGCGCAGCCCGGTCAGCGCGCCTGCTTTGGGAGCAGGAAGCCGTGAGTTCAAATCTCACCGCCCCGACAAAATTAACAGTCTTATTTCTCAACGATTTAAGGCTGTTTTTATTTTGGTTATAACCTACGAAATATGAGTTTCTGAATATTGAACTTAGGTATAAGTTGGTACAACTTAGGACAAGTGTGTTGGTATATTTGTTGGTATGCTTATAGGATCTTTTCAGATAGATGTATCGATAGTCTATTCTGTAACCAATACAGGACTTTAGTTTTCGTTTTCTAATTGAATACCAGAAGTGAGCTATCAATAGAAAATGAATTGAGCGCCTGCTTGTAAGGCAGTGTGACTGGCTATATATAACAGTAACTTAGAAGAGTTTTGTACATGATAAAAACGGCAAGTCAAATCCGCTCATTGAAGAACAAACGTTGAAAATAAGACGTTATCAAAATCTAATAACCAATAGATGACAGCGACAAGCTATTCAGACCGCAACGTCACGACTGGATTCGCCATGGCCGCCCGAATCGACTGGTAACTCACATTCAACCACGCGATTAAGACAGATACGACCCCGGCACCGGCCAGAACGCCGGCGCTAATTTCCGTGTGAAATGTGAAATCCTCCAGCCATCTGGACATCACGTAATACGCAATGGGCACGGCAACGACGTACGCACCGACCACCAATAGAATAAATTCTCTGGATAGCAGCATGACTATGTTCGAGACGGATGCGCCAAGCACTTTTCGGATACCGATCTCCTTGCTTCTCTGCTCGGCTGTAAAAGAGGCTAAACCAAAAAGACCGAGACATGCAATCAGGATTGCGAGCACGGCGAAGATGTTGGCCAGGGTACCGATTACCGTTTCGCTGCGATAAGTCTCCTCATACTCCTCATCCATGAAGCGGTAGTTGAACGGATACTCTGGATTGAATTCTTTGTAGACCTTCTCCAGACGGGCAAGGGCTTCTGCGGTTTGGCCGGCCGCAATGCGCACGAAAAGTATCTGTGTGCTCTGGGGACGCAGGCAGATAATAACCGGTTCGATTGGCTGGTAGAGCGATCTCATGTGGAAATCCTTGACCACACCGATAATGGCGCCTGGCCGGTCCCACAGGGTCAGTGGTTGCCCGACGGGGTCGCCCATACCCATGGATGCCGCTGCCTTTTCGTTGATAATATAGTTTGTCGAGTCCGTACCGTATTCAGTTGAAAACAGGCGTCCCTCTTTCAGTTTGATTTTCATCGTTTCGACGAAATCATATCCGGTGCTGATGATGCTGTAAAGCGTGTTGTCCCCTTCGACTTTCCCGTCCCATTCGACACCGATCGTATTTTGGCCGACTGAGAGTGGGTTTTGACTTGCATTGGTGACGTTCACGATGCCCGGCCCGTTGAGTAATTCGTGCTTGAAAGCCTCGAACTGCTTCTCTATTCCACCCTCATAATCCAGGTAAACGACATTCTCGCGATCCACGCCCAGAGCCTTATTACGGATGTAGCTTAGTTGCCGGTAGACGGTGAGCGTACCAACAATCAGAATGATAGACATGATGAACTGAAACACGACCAGCCCCTTGCGTAGACCACCACCGCTGGCCGTGCTAGTGGGACTGCCCTTTAATACTCTCACTATGTTGAAGGACGCGAGATATAAAGCCGGATACGAGCCTGCAAGCAGACCCGTCAGCAGAGCGATGCCACCAAACTGCAGCCATAATCGTGCATCTAACAAGGATATGCTGACGAACTTTTCTGTGAGCTCGTTGAAGCTGGGAAGGAGCAGGTAGACCAACCCCACGGCCATAACGAAGGCCATCATCGCCGTAAGTATGGATTCGCCGATAAACTGGTACGCGAGTGATGCTTTTGTGGCGCCAACCGACTTACGAACGCCGATCTCGAGAGCGCGCTGCGCGCTTCGTGCCGTCGACAGGTTCATGAAATTGATACTCGCTATCAGGATAATGAACAGCGCAACGAGGAGAAAAATACGCACGTATTCGATTCGCCCGCCGACCAAAACGCCGTTTTCAAAGTCTGACCACAGATACATATCCGAAAACGGTTGCAGGAAGACATCGGACTCCCAGGCATCAACGTGTTGGTCAATCAGGTCCTTGATCTTTGCACTAACGCGTTCGGCGTCTACGCCTTTCTCGAGACGGGCAAACAGACGAAGGCCATTATTGTTCCAACGCTCAACCCAGTCATTGTTTCGAATGTACTCCTGCATCGGGAGTACGAAATTGAATTGCAAACTGGAGTTGGCCGGTACCTCCTCAAAAACTGCGGTGAGCCTGACATTGAGGCGATGGTCAATGTTGAACATAGTACCGAGTAGATCATCTCTCTTACGCCAGTCGTTGCCGAAATATCGTTCTGCGAGCGATTCGGAAATGGCGATAGACTCCGGGTCCTGCAGTGCGGTCGCAGCATCTCCAATAATTAAAGGAAACTTGAATACCGTGAAGAAATCGGAACCAAAGTATTGTCCCTCAAAACGAAACGGCTGGTTCTCATACGTAAGAACCATGTTCATTTCCCAGCTCATCAGGACGGTATGGGTAATCTCCGGGTACTCTTCGTCCAGAACATCGCCGAGCGGTTTGGGCATGGCAGACTGGGTACCAGTCGTGCCTCCAAAGTTGGTGTGCTGCATAACGCGGTAGACCTGATCGCTTTCAGGAAGAAATGTGTCATAACTCATCTCGTCCTGAATCCAAAGCAGGATGAAAAAGCTACAGGCGAAACCGATCGCCAGCCCGGCAATATTGATGAAGGAATACCCCTTGTGCCGACGAATATTTCTGACCGCTGTGACGAAGTAGTTGCGAAGCATGCTCATCTCCTAAGTCGAGAGAAAATTATTCTTATATATATTTGACATATCAAAAGTGGTTTTGGTTGCCATGATTCGCTGACATTGAAACTTCAGATCTCGCTTGACACTTTTGTATTCTGAAAGTATCTTTGGTTACTGAGGGCTATTTACACGAGCAAGTAATGGAATCACCATGTGTTGGCATCTAAAACTAATTATTTTGTAAACG
>CAZYTI010000517.1:0-4136 GCA_964650065.1 uncultured bacterium | reverse complement strand
GCTTTGATATTTCTCCCGATGGCCGGCAAATTCTGTTCACTGCCCGCTATGAGAATCGACGGAATCAGCGAAATCTGTCCGAAATATACCTGTTTAATCTGCAGGATTCGACCAAGGTACGGCTCACGGAAAATCGGGCGCCGGAAGGAGGATTGGTATGGGCTCCGGATGGCAGGCGTTTTCTCTACAGTGCAGTGGGAGATGGAGAATGGGAGCTGAGGAACAGTAAGCTGTGGATCATGGATATCGAGTCCATGGAGAAACAGATGATTTCAGGTGGTTATGTGGGTAGAATTTCCAATCCGGTCTGGACATTGGACAGCCGAACGATCTATTTTATCGGTCGTCAGCGCACCGATGCCAACCTGTTCAGGCTGGATGTTAAATCAGGAGAAGTGATCCAGGTTTCCCAAATCACCGGTTCAATGGGCTCCGCATCCTTTTCTCAGGATCGAACCAGGATGGCCTATACCTACCAGAACTTTAATACGCCTGCCGACCTGTACGTCACCGGGACGAAAAAATTCAATTCTGCTCGTCTCACCGATGTCAATCCCCTTTTAAAGAAAGACTTTTTATTGGCAAGCGGCAGCGTAGTCCGGTGGAAAAGCAAGGATGGACTGGAAATCGAGGGCCTTCTCTATCTGCCTGAAAGTTATCAGGAGGGTGCGAAAATACCGCTGTTATTACATATTCACGGCGGACCCGCGGGATGTTTCACCAACAGTTTTCGCCATTCATACCACGTTTTTGCCGGTTTGGGCTATGCCCAGCTCTGTCCCAATGTCCGGGGGAGCAGCGGCTATAGCGATGAACTCCTGCGGGGAAATATGCAGGATATCGGGGGCGGTGACTATTGGGATCTCATGACGGGTGTGGATTATCTCATCGAGAAAGGCATCGCGGATCCTGAACGGATGGGGGTCCGCGGATGGAGTTATGGAGGTATTTTAGGCGGATGGGTCCTCACGCAGACCGAGCGTTTTAAAGCGGCCTCGTTGGGTGCCATGGTCTCCGACTGGACCTCCGAATACGGTCCAGGATTCAATCACGATGTGCGGCTCTGGTATATCGGCGGCACGCCCTGGGATAATCCCGAAGGATACAGGCAGAAGTCCTCCCTCACATACATTAAAAATGTGGTGACGCCCACGATTCTTTTCCATGGTATCAACGATCGTACCTGTACAGAACCCCAGAGCATGAACTACTTCACGGCCCTGAAAGATCAGGGGAAGACGGTGCGTTATATCAAGTTTCCCCGGGAACCCCACGGTCCCCGGGAACAAAGACACCAACGGATCCGGGACATTGAAGAAATTCGATGGATGCAAAAACATGTTCTGGGCATCGAATGGACACCCTGGGAACGAAAAGAAGATCAGGTGAAAAAGGAGGAAGAGGAGAAGGAAGGTTCATGAAAAGATACTTGTTACTGGTCTCTGGCTGCTGGCTGCTGGAGAATAATTCTTACGGATTTTCATTTCTAACCAGGCACCAGGCACCAGAAACCAGAAACTAGTAACCAGTAGCCAGTAACCAGAACTCTGTGGTTTATTGTCTTGCATTTGACTATTTGATTTGGTATGTTTTTTTGGTACAAATTGGAGGTATTCGATTTGGGTGGGAAAATTCTTACGACGACGTTTTTTTCTATTTTGATGGTAGGAGCAGTGGACATATTCATCGAATGGTACAGAACGTTTTTAATAAAACGGGGAGCAAATCCCCATTTCAGTGTTTTGCTGCGCAGACTCACATTCGTGATTTTGGCTTTTGTCTTCTGGCGATCATTGGTCGATCAATTAGAGCCCGGAGAGTTTGCAGCCACGCACTTCTTTTTCGCACTGTTTGTCTACTGTTTTTATCGTTTAGTATCCTCTTTTTACAAAGGGAAAGGTGAATCGTCTTAAGTAAGAGAAATGTGATTATAGAGTGTGGAAGAAGAAGCGTGGAGTGTGGAGCGGAGAGCGAAGAGCGTGGAGCGGAGAGCAGAGAGCGGAGAGCGTGGAGCGTTGTGCGTGGAGCGTGGAGCGTGGAGCGGAGAGCGTGAAGCGTGGAGCGTGGAGCATTTAAAGATCGTGTAGTATGGGGCGTAAGGCGAGTTTTGAGCATCAGTATTTTATTATTAAAATGTATGGTGGAAATTATGAAAAGAAATGCTTTACTCATTGTATTCTATATCTTTTTTATTTCCGCATTTTTTTGTGGAAAGAAAAAAGAGGGGGAAGAAATGGTGATACAATCTGAAATGGGCCAGGTGGATGTCACTGTACCCCACGTTGCCTGGGAAAAAACCCTGGCCATACTCGCTCTGACGGAAACATCGGCCTCACCGGAAGAGCAGATGCTTTCCAAGATGGTCATGGAGGGAATGACGTCACGTCTTTCCAGGATTAAAGGTCTGAAGGTCATTCCATTTACTTCGGCCGAGACAGATCGAAGCGGAATCGATTATGTGTTAACGGGTAAAGTGGAAAAAGAAAACGGTCGGGTGAGGATACCCCTGGAAGTGATGGATGTCCAACAGGATAGGATCATCTGGCGTGAAGCGTACGAAGAAGAGGCACAGAGTCTTTATGCGGTGGAAACGTCTGCATCCAATGGTGTTGCCGGGGTATTGGGTTTGAAGGTGGTGAAAGAAACGGGGGGCCAGGCGAATTTGGTATCATCCCAGGTTTTGGAAGGCTATGTCAAAGCAAAATCGTATTTAGCCGGGAATACCCGGAATGAAATCGACATGGCGGTGAAAACATTTAAAGAAGTCCTGAGATTGGATTCGACATATGTACCCGCCTATCTGGGCCTGGCCCGGAGCTATCTGAAAATCGTGGAGAATCGATGGGATGCCAACCTGGTCTGGCTCCAGTTGGCGCAGGATGTACTCATTAAAGCCATCCGGATCGATCCTGTAATGGCTGAGAATTATCTGGAGATGGGTCGGCTGTTTATGCTTCGAGGCGATTATCATCAGGCGGAAAAACAATTCAAAGATGCTTTGAGAAGAAATCCCAATTTGGAAGGGGGCTGGATGGGGCTGGGTCAGATTTATATTTCATTTGGACTGTATGAAGCATGCCTCGAGATGTACGAGAGAGCCATGGCTCTAAATCCGACAGATGAAAATACCGCTTTGAGTCGCACCATGATTCTGATCGGATTGGGGCAGTACGATGAAGCAGAGGAAACTCTGGGACAGGCCATTCGCTATCATTCAGACAAACACTATCTTCATTCATTTTTGGCGCTGATACTTTATTATCGTGGCGATATGGGCAATGCACAGGCTGAAGTGGAAAAGGGATTGATGCCCCAAACGTATCGGCCTTTTTCCCAGGCTGTGCAGGGGATGATCTATGCGAAGCAGGGAAAATTGGACGAGGCCCTGGGGATGTTGGAGGTGGAGGTCAAGCCCGCGGTGGGAAATGATGCGTCTCTGGCGACGGCCGTGGCCGCCATCTATGTTTTGATCGGCCAAAAAGGTCAGGGGATTCAATGGCTGAAGAAGGCCGTGTCCTGGGGTTACAAAGAATATCCCTGGCTGGATAAAGATCCGAATTTCCAAAATCTCCGTGGGGATCCCAGATTTGAGGAAATTTTAATGGAGATGAAACGGGTGTGGGAGGCGAACGTGAACCGGTACCGGGATTTGGGTCTTTAAATTGAATATAACAAGGTTTGTTATTCCTCAACGGATCGTTGGGAAAATATAAATAACATCCTGTGAATACCCTTCGTTAGGAGCAGTCAGGGACTGCTCCCAACCAGCACGGTTAGAGGCGCCGTATCAAAAGCCCTAAAATTCACGATTTTCTTACCTTAAGTATAATATTTTATCTCCAAAAATTAACATTTGATACGGCACCGGCACGCTTCGGAAGGAGAATCGGATATTCCTATTCCTCAGGATGAATGACGAAAGTAATTCGTCGGTTCTTTCGTCGACCCACCTCGGTATCATTGGAGGCAATGGGATTCGATTCACCAAAGGCCATGGCCTGGATTCGAAGAGGCTCAATATTACCAGAGGCCACGAGATATTCCCGCACAGCATCGGCTCTTTCTGTGGAGAGTTTCATGTTGACTTCGTCACTTCCCCGGGAATCGGTATGCCCTTCCACCATGATATGATATTC
>CAZYTI010000516.1:0-4137 GCA_964650065.1 uncultured bacterium | reverse complement strand
CACCATGTCCCCCGAAAACTATTGACTTCAACATTTGAATTTTTTGCTTGCTTTATTATATATTTATTTACCATATTATTATCACCTTATGGGATGATTTGTTTTTTTTCTGTCTTGTCAATAACGAACTTAATAACAATATATAAAAATCCCAAGGGATTTTTTGTATTATCATAGAACACTTCGTCTACTTAACCGATAGCAATGGATTCGTGACTTATGCTCCCGATGAAAAATCCGATGATCGGGCAGGTTATAAGGTTGAGTCGATTAAATACCAAAAAATGGAGTAAAAGCAATGATCAAGAAAATCATCATCGACGCTCATCACCATTACCAGGATATACCCAACTACCCCGATCTCCTGGCCGAAGAATACACGACTCTTGGAATTTCCAAAATCTGTCTGATATCACCTAATGTTGAAAATGGAATTGAAAAACTTAAAAAAGCCAGGGACAAATACCCCGATTTCATTCTGGGACTTCCACAATACGATTGGGAGAATCATAAGCCCGGGGACATCCACCGTTTCAAAGACATGGGATTTTCGGGTGTCAAATTCATCAGGCCACCCCTACCCTATCACCACAAGGATTTCTGGCCCATCTACGAAAAATGCCAGATGTTCCAAATGCCCGGACTTTTCCATCTCGGCATCTTAGGCAGACAGAGTACCACAGGCATCATGCAAGCGGCGAGATCTGAAGATGCCACCGAAGCCTATTTCGTGGATAATAACTTTATGAGACCTGTCTATCTCGATACCCTGGCTCGGTTATTCCCTGAGTGGCAGATACACGGGGCCCATCTGGGGAATCCCTGGTATGAAGAGGCATCCATGAGCTGCCGCTGGAATCCGAATCTCTATTTCGACCTGTCGGGCTCGACTCTAAAGAAAAAGAAACCCGAATACCTCGGCGAGTTACTCTGGTGGAACCGCTTCACCCGCTACCGGGATCCCGAAGGCCGTGATGCATGGGAAAAGATCGTATTCGGGAGTGATGTGGTTTATTACGAAACGCACGATGTACTCCGCGATTACGACATTCTCATACGATCATTGAATTTGTCAGAAGAAATCAAATGGAAAATCTTAGGGGAAACCACTGCAAAAATGTACGGAATCATCTAAAACGATCGTTCAAGTGATTCGAGGGCATTTTCGGATACTTCAGATGGAAAATCACCATTACTCTGAAATATCAATTTGCACAATTCCCAAACCATCGAGATCAAATATGAAATCCAATCCGCTTTTATCCATTATTAGATTCAGCATGGAAATCTTCATCATGATATCATGTGTAAATTGCGCACGAAGAGATACTAACACAATAAATCATATCCAGGGAGAAATGGCGGGAGAGGTGACTCAGAATAGCGTCATCCTTCAGTCACGGTTGACCCAGGGGAGCATCTCAGCGGATGGGGATGTTTTAGGGAGACAAGGATTTGCCTGTTTCGAGATTTCGACGGCATTCGATTTTAAAAAATCATTTATAACACAATGGATCGAAACAATTTTAGAAAATGATTATATCGTCAAAACAAAATTGACAAGCCTTCAATCTGGAACACGATATTACTATCGCCTACTCTATGGACCCAATACCGGATCCTATCAAACAGGATCCTCAAATACTTTCAGAACGTGTCCTGAAATTACCGTCGAAGAAGTAGTCTCTTTCGTCGTCGTAACAGGCATGAACTACTCCAAATTTTATTTTGGTGTCGACAGCACAGGAAAATGGGCTTATACCGGTGAGGATAAGGCACTCGGCTATCCAGGACTATCGACCATTTTGAATATGAAACCGGATTTTTTCATTGGAACAGGTGATAATGTCTATTATGATGTTCCTGCTAAAACACGCGCTCAAACCCGGACCGAATTGAGAAAGAAATGGCATGAGCAATTTGTTCAGTCTCGGTTTATCGAACTTTTCTCTCAAGTACCCACTTATTGGGAAAAGGACGATCACGATCATCGGTACAACGATTGTGACACAACGGGAAATAAGAAACCTTTCAATGGATTGGGAATCCGAACATTCGTAGAACAGCTTCCCATTGTCGATCCCAATGATAATGATAAAGTGCCAAAAACGTATCGTACCCACAGAATCAACAACCTGCTGCAGATATGGCTGGTCGAGGGAAGAGACTACCGCAGTCCCAACGATATGCCCGACGGTCCAGAAAAAACGCTCTGGGGGAAAGATCAAAAGGAATGGCTCAAGCGCACACTGTTGGGAAGCGATGCCACATTCAAGATCCTCATTTCCCCGACTCCTCTGGTGGGTCCCGATGATGCCTACAAAAAAGACAATCATACAAATCCGCTGGGCTTCAGGCATGAAGGTAACACATTCTATGATTGGCTCACCGCTAATGGATTTCTGGATAAGAATTTCTATATCCTATGCGGCGACAGACACTGGCAGTACCACTCGGTGCATCCCACGGGATTCGAGGAATTTTCCTGTGGAGCATTGGTGGATGCCAACTCACGGTTGGGGAGAAAACCCGGCGATCCCAAATCCACCGATCCCGGTGGATTGATAAAGCAGTACTATACTCAGGAAGACAAATCCGGTGGATTCCTGAAAGTGACAATTCGACCCGGTGACGAAAATAATCAACCCACTGTAGAATTCACATTCTATGATGAAAACGGCATCGAATTGTATCGTAACACAAAGATGGCGAAAAAGAACTTTAACTAAACTTTCTCCAAAAGGACGAATTGACATAAAAATCAGACACAAGTAATGTTTCTATTCAATAGAAAAACTATAAGTGAATTCAATAAAAATCAAATTTTATTTAAGTTTGATCTCAAAATATCCATTCCTATATTTAATTTAGTCAATAATTGAGTAGGAGAAAAACCGATGTATAAACTGAATCATTTCTGTACTGCAGTCGCGTGCCTCCTCATCTTCCTGAGGGGATTTACGACTTCCGTTATTGGTGGCCCTTCGAGACCGATGAAAACCATCATCGAAGATCCAACACCCCCACCGGAAACGGTCAAGCTCATCTTCATTCACCACTCATGCGGTGAGAACTGGCTGTCCGACTGGGATGGCGGTCTCGGACAGGCCCTGCGTGCAAATAATTATTACGTCAGCGACACCAATTATGGTTGGGGACCCGACGCCATCGGGGACAGGACCGATATCGGGCACTGGTGGGAATGGTTTCAGGGGCCCAACAGCAGCACCTATCTGAATGCCCTCTACACCGAGTACGGAGACAATTCTTACAACTACACACGGCTCGATGATCCTGATCCCAACCGAGAAAATCAGATCATTATGTTCAAATCCTGTTATCCCAACTCCTATCTGGGCGGCAATCCAGACGATCCGCCCACAGCGGGTGACAATCCCCTGCGCGGACAGCCGGCGTATCGGGATGATCTCGGTGAAATGAATCCTGATCTTACGGTGGGTAATGCCAAGGCCATCTACAACGGATTGTTGACCTACATGGCTACGCGCCAGGATAAACTCTTCATCACGATCACTGCACCTCCGCAGTGCGATAACGACACGGATTCCCAGCACGCAGCCAATGCCCGGGCCCTGAACAACTGGCTGGTGAATGACTGGTTAGCGGCTTATGCTTTTCAAAACGTGGCCGTCTTTGATTTTTTCAACGTCTTGACCAGCAATGGCGGCAATACGACAACAAATGATGCCTTACAGGAAGAGGGCAATCATCACCGCTGGTGGAATAATTCGCTTCAGCACATCCAGACCGTGAACAATGACTACTCTGCGTATGGGTCCGACGCCTGGGACAGCCATCCCACAGCAGCGGGCAATCAAAAGGCCTCTTCCGAATTTGTCGCCCTTCTGAACCTCTGGTACAACCGATGGGATGCCACGACCCGGATCATTGAAATCGATGAAGAATTTCCCACAGAATTTACCCTTGCCCAGAATATGCCGAACCCATTCAATGCATCAACAATGATTCGGTACCATCTATCCGAACCCTGTTACATCGAACTGAAGATAGTCGATATGCTTGGGAAAGAGATCGAAACGCTCATCGAGAGGCACATGCCTGCCGGTACCCATGATATCACATGGAATGGGTCGAAGATGCCCAGTGGTATCTATG
>CAZYTI010000515.1:0-4137 GCA_964650065.1 uncultured bacterium | reverse complement strand
GACGTACCGCCCATAACGTTTTTTTGAAAAGGTTTTTCCGAAAATATAGAAATGTAGGTAAACCGGGGGAAGGGCCCGAATAATGGTTTTCAGGCTCTCGATGACGACATTCAGAAATTCGATCTCTTGTGTGCGGGGTTCCACTACGGATACACAGAATAGAAAGCCCCAGAAATAGATATGGTAAGCGATACGGGCCTTAAAAATATTTAAAATTTTCGATTTTTCCATCATTAGAATATAGCTTTATCATAAGATAAAATCAACATTTTTGAATGTTTTTCATATAGGAGATATCGGTGTTTATCAATTATTTCACCGGGTTCGTGTATTTGAACAAACTTCTCCCAGCGATTTGTGTAAATTGTCTATGGAGAACAATTAAAATAGGGAGGAATGATATTATGAAAAAAGAAATACTTTTATCAGGTCTGTTAGGTGGTGTTGTCATATTTGCATGGCTCATCGTTTCTACCGCACTGTTGCCGCTGAACGGCAACAGTTCTAATCACATTTCGAATGACAAAGAAATCCACACCATACTCAAGGAAAAAATCAGAGAGCCCGGCATTTATTTCGTTCCAGACCACCCCGATGAAAACCAGGATGACTATCCGGATTATGAGAACGAGCCGATTTTCTCCATCATTTATGGAGGGAGGACGCCCAGTACATTCATGGGACAATTGATTTTCGAATTACTTTGTATTTTCATTGCACCGATGGTCGCGGCCTGGCTGCTAGCCATGGCCTCCGAAAGCATATTGGCCAAGTATTCCAGGCGGGTTTTATTTGTGGCGGTATTGGGATTGTTTTTAGCGGTGTTCGCTGAGTTGTTCAGTCCGAAACCCCTGGATAAAATACTCTTATCATCGCTGAATAACGTGATTGCCTGGGCTCTGGTAGGACTGGTGATTGCCTGGCGTATTAAACCGGCTCGGATTGAAAAGGTATAAATCAAGAAAAACGGGTATTGGCGATCGTCCTCGATATTGAATTAATAATTTTTAAAATGGAGGATTAAATCATACGATATCAAATGGATTTACATGGAAGAAATATCGAGAGTGTGTGGAAGATGTTGGATGAATGAGACAACGCGTTTATCAGCATGTGAGATGAAACGCGCCCAATATTTTATCATCGATCAGAATCAAGCGGTTATACATCTTAACCGCTTTTTCTGTGGGTTCGGCATGGAGTTTGATGCCCCGCTCGTCAGCGTATTGCCGAACTTCTCTACTGATTTTCATGATCCCGAATTTTCCCGTACCCACCACCAGGGCAGCAGGGTGGACTTCATCTAGGGATTTTTGAATATCCACGAGTTGGAGTTTGTGCCCTTCTTCCCGCCACCAATCGGCCTCAACCCGGTCCGGGAAAACGATCACGTCGTTTTTATACGGTAGCTTGTTGATAACGATCAGGCCAAAATTGTATGAGTCGATCATATCTCTGTCCTCCGGCTAAAGACACAGCCGCAGTAGTCCTGACGGTATAATCTCTCTTTTTCACTCATCCGGCAACTGATTTTAAAGCCGTCCTTCTTCTTGAAGTCGGCTTCATGGTATTTTACACCACAGGTTTGCTCGATGGTTTTTCCAATCTCATTGATCGTGGATGCATTTTTATGGGGACTGATGGAGAGGGTCGTTGTAAAACATTCAAATCCCAGTTCTTTGGCCTTACGTGCGGCTCTGTCCAATCTCATATCATAACAGGTTCGGCAACGGGCTCCGCCTTCAAGTTCCTCTTCAAATCCTTTTATGCGTTTGAACCAGTCTTCACATTCATAATCACCGATGATGAGAGGAAAGCGCCATCTCCTGGCAAGTTTTTTGATCTCCTGCACACGTTTCATGTATTCTTCCATGGGATGAATATTCGGATTGTAGAAGTAGGCAGTCACACGAAAAGACAATTTCAATTGTTGCACCGGATGAGTGATACAGGGAGCGCAACAGGCGTGGAGCAGCATTGATGCTTTTTTGGTTTTATCCATGCCCGGTCTGATACAGATTTTTTACATCGATAAAATGATTCAACGGTCCATGTCCTTTGCCCAATGGAAAGGCGTTTCTAATGGCTTCAGTGATAAAAGTTTTAGAGATCCTGATGGCATCTCCCAATGAGATTCCTTTGACCAGATTGGCAACTATGGCCGCTGACAGGGTACATCCGGTTCCATGGGTGTTCTTCGTTGGGATGCGGGGAGAATTGAGCGTAAAGCATGCATCGCCGTCGAACAGAACGTCTGTGGCTTTTCCTTTTAGATGGCCGCCTTTTACTAGAACGGCATTGCAGCCTAATTCATGTATCTTTTTGGCTGCGGTTCTCATATCGTCCAGAGACAGGATGCTCATATCGGAGAGAATTTCGGCTTCGGGAATATTGGGTGTCAAAAGGGTGGCCAGAGGGATCAGTTCATTTTTCAGGACATTGATGTCCTTCCCCTGGAGGAGGGCATAACCATCTTTTGCGGTCATCACCGGATCTACGACAACAAATGGAATGGCATTTTCACGGAGTTTGGATGCCACGGCATGTATTGACCCGGCAGAATGAAGCATGCCGGTCTTGACACCATCCGTTCCGATATCCGCCAGCACCGATTCGAACTGAAGGCTGACAAACTCGGGAGATATGGGAATCATGCCGTTAATCCCTACCGTGTTCTGAGCAGTCACCGCAGTAATTACCGCCATGCCATAAACACCGAAGGCGGAGAATGTCTTTAAATCTGCTTGGATGCCGGCACCACCCCCCGAATCGGATCCGGCGATTGTTAATACCCGTTTAATCATGGTTACTCAACATTATAAAAAAATGAACCACAGAGGGCACAGAGAAATATTCAGGATTTTTACTTTCTATCAGTGCTCTGAGTTCTCTGTGGTTTATTTTGTGTGAAAGTAAATCATAACGTTCGTACAGGCAATTAAAAAAAGGCAGAGCTTGGGCTCTGCCTTCATTTGCTTAAAACATCAATTTTCCCTGATCATGAGAAATTATTTCTCGCTGATAGCTTCGGTCGGGCAAACTTCGACACAGGTGCCACAGTCGGTGCATTTTTCAGGATCGATTGTATAGATTTCCTCGCCTTCGGCGATGGCATCGAATTCACATTCGTCGATGCAGGCGCCACAGGCGATACATTCATCACTGATTACATGTGCCACATTAGCCTCCTTATAACTGACTTCAGATCAAGATTTAAACCGGCTCAATATAATAAACTATTTATTGAATGTCAACTGTTTTGATGGATATGTTGCTCATCTAATCGACCACGCATTGTATACACTGAAGTTCGAATCAATAGCTTAACGAAAAAAAGTTTCTTCACCATACCGAAATTAAAATCCAATTTGAAGACGATATCCATAGGGCTGCCGGAGATTTTAATTATATCCTTTCCTCTATCCGAACCTTGATGATCATACGTTCGAGTGAAATAATTCGTCTGTGCAGATGTGTTTAAAGTACAAACCAATCGGCCAATGAGTCGTTAAAAGTCATCGACGCAGAGCGTCTCAGACTGCATTCCCACGAAAAGCGTGGGAACGAGGGAATTAAGATGTTATTCCGGGGTGAGAAACAATGATCTCCATTAAACCCGCCACTTTTCCAACAACGTATCGGATATGGGCATGACGGTGATGTCGCCCTCTTCATGGTTGCTTTGATAATGAATTCTTCTCTGCTTTGTCTTATCCCCGCTGCAATATCTCGCTGTGATTTGGGCAACAATCTTCAAATCCTCCTTCCCGTTGATTCCATTGGCAATCACAAGGGGACTTTTAATCGTATCGGCAGCGTAGAACGCCCATCTTTCTTTTTGAAAAGCTCGCAAAGCCAGATTGTCTTTTTCATCTCTCCCCACAACAACCTGGAGGTTTGGGGTGGGCCAGAACTGACGACCAAATCTGAGGAGTTTTAATGCTTCGATATCGATTTCCTCTTTTTTCTTATGCGAAAAGAGCGCTTTAGCCCTCCGGGAAAAATTGGGTTCGGTGAGGATGCATCCTCCGGCGGGCGCATTGTATTTCGTAATACCAAGTCGGCGGGCGAGATCGAATTGGGAGGTCCTGGATCGTCCCGAAATTGCATATAATTTTTCCCGGTCCACCCATCCCT
>CAZYTI010000514.1:0-4137 GCA_964650065.1 uncultured bacterium | reverse complement strand
CGCAGCCTGTCGGCTGTCACCCTTTCCCCCAGAGGTTTGTCCGAACAGAAGATGAGGTAGCTTTCATCGGGAGCAATATAAGGATCCACTTCATGATACTTGCCGTTGACGGGAGCACCAAGATTTTCGACTATTTTATATTGACCGTTCTGTATCGGTGATCTATAAATATCACCTTCTCCCATACCGCCATCCCGGTTGCTGAAGAAATAGAGTGTTCCATTCCCTGCGGGCGATGGATAGCTGTCGTGCTGGCCCGAATAGACAGGGGAGGGAAGCAGCTCGGGTTCCGACCAATTCTCACCCTTTCTTTCCGATGTCCAGATCTGGTGATCCCTTGTGGTGGATTCTCCATTGCGCAATGGCCGTGCGGAGGCCACAAACACGGTCTTCCCGTCGGGTGCCAGCATAAAATCCCAATCATGTCTGCCTGCAGAGAAGGGGGCCAATCGAGGTTGGGTCCATACACCATCGATCTGCTCCATCATCAGGATGCCCGGTAATTCAGACCGCCCTCTTGTAAATAAAAAAAGCTGCCCATCGGGTGAAAAGGAAGAACTGCCTTCACTGGCCTCTGTGGATATAATCCCCGGAGCAAAGACCTCGGGTGTCATTCCCGGCGGTTTTTGTCCCAGATATGGGCCTTTTAAAATTGGGAATTCATTTTGCTGGGTGTAAAGATTTGTGAAAAAGAATGCAGAGAATAACAATCCGATATAGATATCTTTCCGTTTCATGATGTACCTCTTCTACTTTTCATTTTCTTGTTTCAATTTCTCAATGAACCTCGCATCCACCCAGTATAATGTTGCATAACCGTTCAGAGGAGATCGATAGAGGTCGAGAAGCGTTTTATAGCCTTTATTTCGGTAAAATTCAGGATTGTGTGTCCGATAACTCGAGAAGAACAGATATTTACCATCGGGTGTAACGCTTGGTCCGAAATCGCTGGCTGCAGAATTGATTGGTTCCCCGAGGTTTATGGGTTGACCCCAGTCATCTTCCTGATTCTTGAAACTAATCCACAGGTCATTTCCTCCGTAGCTGCCATCTCGATCAGACTGAAAAATCAAATAGGACTCATCCGGGGCAATAAATGGACGCACTTCACCAAACTCGGAGTTGACAGCGCCTTTTATGGATATCGGTTGCAGGTAACGGCCATCTACAAAGTGAGCGGCAAAAATATCATGTTGTCTTTCAGGGATTCTTTTCGATAGATAGATCGTTTTCTTCTGCGATACAGATTGAATAAATGCTTTGGATCCCGAATTGAGGGGGTAACTCATAGGCTTGGCCTCTCCCCATGATCCGTTCCTTTTTTCAACGGACCAGATGCTTACATCCGTAAGGGTGTCTGTACCCTGAATAATCGGACGATTTGTCGAAAAGAACAGTGTGTTGCCATCCGGAGAAAAACAACTGGTATAGACGGACATTTTTTTCGAAAATGGGGCCAATCGGGGACTCAACCAGGTGTTATCTTGCATTTGAAGATGTATGAGGGCATAATGGGCATATCCGCGGTCCGACATACTGTAAAACAATTCATCCCCTGCAGGAGAAAATGAAATGCTCAGCTCATGAAATCCATGAGTAATAATACCGGGTGCGAAAATCTCGGGTATATCCCCGGGAGGTTTTTGTCCCAGGTAATCTCCTTTAAGAATTGGAAAATTGTCCTTCCTGTGACAATCGCTGAAAATCATGATGAATAGCATGAGTATTTTCAAGAATATCAAAATTAGTTTCATGATAGCCAATTATTAATCAAAAGTTATGTGCTCATACATACAATATGAGCATGTATTACCATAATATGATTTATTGTCATTCCGACCTCGATTTATCGGGGGAGAAATCTTAACGACCATCGGTTTTTAAGATTTCTCAGTCGTCTTGAATTGTAAAATCCTTTTAATGTCTCTCCGGACTCCTTCGAAATGACAAAAATTTTAGAACGATATTTATTTTCTACTCCTTAGTTAAAACCGATACGTATAATTCACCTTCATCGTCGCGGCTCTCGACAGGGTGTGAATTTGATGACGACGAAGTCCCGTGGGATCGTCACCCCAGTTGTGGGTGTATACGAGATAGAGATCGCTTCCCGGCTTGAGAATCCATCGAAATCGGGTAAATAACCCCACGACGTCACTGACATCATCATACTGGAAGTTGGCAATCATGGAGATCCAAGGATTGATGTGCCATTCGCCTAAGAATCGAACGAGATGCGTGGAAAAATTTCCTTCCGCCAGGTTGATATCATTTTTCTCAAAGGCGAAAGTGAAACTGACACCGGAAGCTGATTTCACGTTGAAGTCACCGGCGTAGCTGGTTCGATGCCCGGACCAGAAACTGCTTCGCGAGAGTCGCCAGCCAGAGGCAATTCTGCGGTAACTGGCCGTATTTCCGTTGAGGGTCCATGTCCAGGTCCGGTAGTCTCCTGTGGGAATGGTGATGTCATCATGAATCGTAAAGGATTCATCTAAAGATTCATAACAAGGGCGGGCTTCTATGCCGATTACATCGCCGCTTTCGAAGTTGATCCTCATCACAGTGAAACTGGTCCACTGTGTTTCCAGATGGTGATCGTCGATATTCCACATCGCCAGGTGATTGAAGCCGAATTCGAATTGCCGAATGAATGAAATTTTTGATGGCCTCGGACAGTACCACATACCCGGATTCAATCGTCGTATTCCCACCCGATCGATAAATCCGACAGCCGGATTATAATCGGTACCAAATTCCCTGTAGGAGGTATGGATCCGCCAAATGTCGTTGGGAAAATTGATGCGAAACCCCCGGATGGAAAATTGATGAAAACGCCCAAAGCCTCCGAGCTCGGGATCTGTATGATATACGAAGAAAGCCTCGAATTGAAAATTTTTATCACCCGGAAAGTGAGATGTTTTAAGATCTATATCCATTCCCACGGTTTGACGAGCCGGATCAGGAGAATCCGCTTTGCCCCCCGCAGTGGCACGGCGTGTGTAAATCAATCCCAGGGATGATTGCTGGAAAAAGCTCCGTTTGATGCGTGTGATGGTAAAATCTTCTTTGGGTAGATTTCCATGCTGTCCGGTTCGAATCTGAAGGAAGCCCAGTTCATACCGGCCGGCCTGACCTCCCAGGCGAAGTCCATAGGTAATGGGAACCGGAGTTCCATTTTCATCGAGGCCGATACGTCGACTGAAAAAAGGATACGCACCGTTGCGTACGGCAAAATCGTAGACGCTGGATCCTTCCAGGAAGAAATCTCTTTTCTCCGGGAAGTACAGGGGGAAACGGGTGAGGTTCACCCTCCTCTGATCGACCTCGACCTCGGCAAAGTCGGTGTTCAATGTAAGACCGGTTCGAAGGTTGGGGGTGAGGCTGTACTGGAGATCGAAACCGAGATCCGCTGGATAGGTATGAGGTTTGGCCTCGTGGGGCATGACCTGCCAGGCTGCGCTGGCATAGGGGATAACCTCCAGACCAATACCCTGGGATATATTTTCCAGACCGCCTAAATATCCGGCATGAACGGTTTGATAGAGGCCCTGGTTGCGTCGATGACCGCTCCACAAGACCTCTTCATTCTTCCGGCGTATCGTCCTTTGGAAATTAATGCCCCAGGTTTTCCGCGAGGGATTAAAATTGAGGGTTCGAAAGGGAATGCGGATCTCGGCAAACCAACCTTCATGGTTGCGGGTCACCCGGGCTTCCCAGATGCCATCCCACGATTTATTGGGCTCGAATCCGACTCCAGCGCTCAGTAGTCCATCACTCATCAAACCGGCGGGATTGATTTCAAAGAAATATCCGGTCCGTCCATCCTGGAATGGGTCGAGGATCCACCGGAATCGGTCATCCGTAATCAGATCGGCATCTCGCTGTTTCTGGTATGACAGGATTTTGTCCGGTTCACTGTCGAACAACATGGCCCCGATGTATAGGTTGTTTCGATCGAAGAGGATGAAAACATGGGTTTTTTCTGTAGCCGGTTGACCCTCCTGTGGTTCCTGCTGCAGGAAATCGGAGACAGGCAGGGTTTGGGACCATACCGATTCGTTTAACAATCCATCGAGATGAATCTGCTTTGTGTCGGCTAATCGAGGGCCAATTAAAATACTAAAAACGGCGCATTTA
>CAZYTI010000513.1:0-4138 GCA_964650065.1 uncultured bacterium | reverse complement strand
AAACCTATATCCATCTCAAAGACGCGGCCTCTGCAAAAACATTGGAATCCAAATTATTTGCCTTTCTCCAGAGACACTGGCGTGAGGATCCCTGGTATACGAACCATCTTCAACCCCTCAAGGACATTCGGCTCCATTCCCGTTTTCGGTCCGAGATCGAGCCAACGGGAAATATCGCCTATATTTATGTATTCTCCATTGTTGCCGGATTTGTCCTAATCATTGCCTGTATCAATTTCATCAATTTGTCCACGGCACGTTCCGCGAAACGAGCCAAGGAAGTCGGTTTACGCAAGGTCGTGGGTGCGTATCGGAAACAGCTCATGGGCCAGTTCCTGGGTGAATCCATCTTGGTGAGTTTCCTGGGTGGCGTTTTTGCCATTGTGCTGGTTGTACTGCTCCTGCCCGTTTTTAATTCCATTGCAGATAAATCAGTCACACTTCATTTCCTGTTGCGACTGCTACCTATGACTGCTCTGTTGGGCATTGTGATTACCGTGGGTTTTATTTCCGGAAGTTACGTTTCTTTCGTCCTCTCATCGTTTTCGCCTGTTCAAACCATAAAGGGTGTGTCCGGTACCGGTACAGGTAAAAAAAGACTCAGAGAGGGATTGGTCATTTTTCAACTCGTGCTCTCCATTATCCTGATTATCTGTACACTGACCGCCCAAAAGCAGATGCATTTTATTCAGACCCAGAGTACAGGCTATCAGCGGGATGAAATCCTTGTGATTCCCTTAAACAAGGATGTGAGGTCAGAATATGCGGCCATTAGAAGTGAGCTGTTGAAAAGTCCAACGATCCGCAACTCTACGACTACATCCTTAGTACCCACACGTGGGAGTGTCCATAACGGCGTCTATTTTGAAGGCAGGGACCAATGGCTTACACAGGTGCTCTATTTCATCGATAAGGATTTTGTGGATACATACGGAATTCGGATCGTGGAAGGACGAGACATCATCAGCGAAAATCTCGATCCATCGCATGCAGAATTCTTGATCAGTGAATTGACAGTGACAGAAGCGGGCTATGATTCTCCCATGGATGCAATTGGAAAGCAGGTGCGATATAGAAACCTCCAGGGTTCGATTCACGGTGTGATTTCAAACATCAATTTATATTCATTTCACCATCAACCCTACGCTATGACCTTTTTTGTGAGACCCATCGAATACCATAACTATCTCTCCATCCGTTTGGACGCGAGTCGGTACGCCGAAGCAATGGCGTATACACGGAATGTCTGGGAAAGACTGATTCCGAATTATCCCCTCGTGTATTTCTTCCTGGATGAGAGTTTTGAACAAATGCATCGGGCTGATGCCAGGCTGGGCGTCGTACTTCGGTATTTTGGCGCCATGGCCGTGATGGTGGCCTGTATGGGCCTTTTCGGTCTGGCGGTGTTCACGGCAGAACAAAAGACCAAGGAAATCGGCATCCGCAAGATCTTAGGGGCTCCCATCTTCAGTATCTATTTCATGTTGGCGAAATCATTCGTGAGGTGGGTTCTTTTAGCCAATATTATCGCCTGGCCCATGGCTTTTTTCATTATGCGTCATTGGCTCCATAATTTTGCGTATCGGACCAGTTTGGACGTTTCGATCTTCATGGTATCTGGTCTAGTGTCTTTGGCATTGGCCCTGCTGACGGTGAGCTGGCAGTCTATGAGAGCGGCGTTGACTCAGCCGGTGGATAGTCTGAAGTATGAATAACCATCAGGCTATGGACGAAAAACAATGGGCTAATGAAAAAGTTATGCTGTTGAGATCAGAACTGTGAATATTGCGGGGACATTGAAAAATATAACAAATGTCTATCAGAAATTTTCCCATGAATCTCCATTCCATTTTTCCCTTTCTTGATGACCAAATCAATCACAAGTACTTTACTAAACGCGATTCTTCAATACAAAAATACAAATTGATTTAAAAAAATCCCATATCTGTGATTTAACTCTACAGAAACGGAGTTACAATAAAAAAACCTTGACAATGAACAAATAATTTATTATATTTGTAACGTCGTTACAATGAATAAAAGGATTGGACTTGAAAGAACAGCTTAAAAATATCACTTCTATCAGGATGGGGTACCCATTCAGAACACGAATTCGGTCACAAGAATCAGGTGACATTCATGTTATTCAAATGAAAGATTTAAACGATGAAAATTTCGTGGATTGTTCCGGATTAGTATGTACCCAAATTGATAAAGTTAAAGAGCATCATTTTATCCAAACAAAGGATCTTATTTTTCGTTCCCGCGGACAATCTGCAACAACAGCCATTTTGATAGATGATTTAGACAAGGCAGTGGTTGCTGCGCCGTTAATCATAATCCGAGTCAGCCTGGATAGTGTATTGCCTGAATATCTTAATTGGTTTTTTTCTCAAATCCAGGTACAAAAATGGTTTACGGCAAGGCGAGAGGGAACACATGGAGGCATGATCAGTAAATTAACTTTGGAAAATCTTGAGATCGATATTCCGAGTATTGATAAACAAAGAAACATATTAGATGTGGATAAATTACTGAAGCAGGAATGTAATCTTACTGAAAAGATTACAGAGAAGAGAAAACAATTTATATCATCATTATTAATGCAATTGGCCGAAGGAGAATAAATAATGACCGATAAGATTGAACAGAAAGATATTAATAATGCTGCATGGGCAGCTTGTGACACTTTCCGTGGTGTGGTTGACCCGGCACAATACAAGGACTATATACTTGTGATGCTTTTTTTAAAATATATCTCTGATATCTGGAAGGATCACTATAATGCTTACCATGAGAAATTTGGTGATGATGATATCCGAATTCGTCGGAAATTGGAGCGTGAACGCTTTGTTCTGCCTATTGTTGAAATGAAAGACCATGAAAGTGGACAAGTGGCCGATACTTTTCTCGCTGATTATTACAGCTTGTATGAACGACGAAATGAGGCCAATATTGGTGAGCTTATAAATATTGTTCTGGATCATGTAGAAAGTACGAACAAGACAAAATTAGAAGGTGTGTTTCGGAATATTGATTTTAACAGCGAAGCCAATCTCGGGCAGACCAAGGACCGCAACCGCAGACTGAAGATGTTGCTTGAAGATTTCCATAAACATCTTCTTGATATGCGGCCCAGCAGGGTTTCAGCAGATGTGATTGGTAACACTTATATTTATTTAATCGAGCGGTTCGCATCCGATGCCGGTAAAAAGGCAGGTGAGTTCTATACGCCTGAAATGGTGTCCAAGCTGGTTGCCAGACTGGCAGGCCCTAAGTCTGGTGATCGAATCTGTGATCCGGCTTGTGGATCTGGTGGGTTATTGATAGAAGCTGCCAGGGAAGTGGGTGATCGTAATTTTGCGTTGTTCGGTATGGAAGTGAATGGCAGCACCTGGGCGCTGTCCCGAATGAACATGTTTTTACATCAGGCCGACGGTGCTCACATTGCCTGGTGTAACACACTCACCAGTCCTGCATTGGTGGAAAATGATCGACTTATGAAATTTAATATCGTTGTTGCCAATCCGCCGTTTTCATTGGACAAGTGGGGTGCGCCGGAAGCGGAGAACGACCGTTACAATCGGTTCTGGCGTGGTGTGCCGCCTAAGAGTAAGGGTGACTGGGCTTTTATCAGTCACATGGTAGAGGCTGCCCTGGATAAGGAGGGGCGCGTGTCTGTGGTTGTGCCTCATGGCGTTTTGTTCCGGGGCGCTGCAGAAGGTCGTATTCGTCAGAAGATGATTGAAGAGAACTTGCTGGATGTTGTGGTTGGTCTTCCGGGCAATCTTTTCCCCACGACCAGTATCCCGGTGGCAATTCTGGTCTTTGACCGGAGCCGGGAAAAGGGCGGAGCAAACCAAAAACGAAAGGATGTGTTCTTCATCGATGCCAGCCGGCAGTTTGTGCAGAGCAAGAATCAGAATGCATTGTCTGATGAGAATATTCAAAAAATCGTTAAGACTTACAAGGCCCGGAAAAATGTCGATAAATACGCCCATTTGGCACAATTTGATGAGATACAGGAAAATGACTTTAATCTGAATATTCCGCGGTACGTAGATACGTTTGAAGAGGAAAAGGAGGTCGATATTTTTGCCGTGCAGAAGTAGATGAGTTGGAGAAGGAGTTGGCTGAG
>CAZYTI010000512.1:0-4144 GCA_964650065.1 uncultured bacterium | reverse complement strand
CCTCCCAGATTCGCACCCAATCCCGGCAGATCCAACCTTACCTCTTTATCATGGGTCACAACGACTGTATATTGTATGAGATCTCCAATATGGATCAGAGACTTATCCACACTCGATAAGAGGGAGATAGGACCGTCCTGTGCCAGAATAAAGCCAGCCCATAAAAGCGAAAACCATAAATAATAATTTTTAAGACTTCTACTCATATTCGGAGATTTTCATTTAACCAGATCATCATAGATTTCTACTTTCTCAGCCCTCATCATCCTTTGCAGTAATTCTTCATATGCTTTTTGTTGTTTTTCTCTCAAGAGATCTTCAGCGACCTCTTTTCTTACTTCATTGAATGGCTTCTGACGTTTTACATTACCCTGGTCATCTTTCTCAGCATATTTATCTTGATTGGCCTTATAATAGAGTTCGATGTCCTCATTTTCAATGTTGATCTGTTGTGCAATTTCTTGCTGAAGATATTTTTGAACCATGAGGCTTTTCTTAGCCTGGAACGTGCCCTCGATGACTTCTTTGTTCCTTTCCAGGTCTTTCCGTTTTGCAGCATCATAAAACAGTTCCGTTGCAACAAATTGACGTAAGAATTCGAGTTTGGGCTCTGCATCATTCATCTGAGACTGCAGATAATCGGGGAGTTGACCGATACGATGTTTCAAATCTCCTGAAGTAATTTCTCGTTTACCGATTCTGGCAAGGACTGTCCCGGGACGGGACTCCTCCAGGCTTTCCGGTTCCAGACTCGTGGCTTCATCCAATGCCTGTTTGGCATCTGCGGACCGTTGAAGACGCTCCAGGCAGGCAATAATCCGTTTATCCACCTGGGGCATGATATTGCTCTCAGGAAATATATGTTTTACCTTGAGATAGTAGGCCATGGCATTCTCATAATCGTATAGCCGTTCAAAATAAACGTTCCCAATCACAAAATTGATATTGGCCTGCTGTTGAATATCCACATGGTAGAGATCGAGATATCGCTGATACTCCTGAATCGCCTGTGTGCATAGTTCCCTGTTATAAAGGGCATTGGCATATTCCCGTACCTTATCTCCATCTACATTGGGTTCCCTATCCGTCGAACATCCAACAGCAAAAATGATATAAAATAAACAAACGCCCAAGCACTTTTTAGTATTTCTCCTCATATCCTTCCCTCAAATCATTCATTTGTGATTACACGTGATTCTGTGGTGAAATCATCGAAACCGTTTGGCCCTCATTCTAAAGAATTTCATGAGAGGCTCAAAATATGACTCATCCGTATGAATGGCTATCGAGTCCACGTTCATCGACTTAAACAGTTTGTCTCGTTGCACCATAGCGTGAGAAGTTTTCTGAGCAAAGAGTTGCCGAACCTCTCTGTCCGAGGTATCAATGAGTATCTGCTCCCCGGTTTCTGCATCTTCCAATTCGATATAACCAATATTGGGTAGTTCCATTTCTCTCGGATCCACAATGTGTATGGCAACGATGTCATGTTTCTTATTGGCAATACGCAAAGCCCGCTCATAATCCTTTGATATAAAATCCGATACTAAAAAGACGACGCTTCGGCGCCGTATAACCCGGTTAAAAAAATCCAAAGCTGAAGCGATATCGGTATTTTTATCTTCAGGATGAAAATAGAGAAGCTCTCGCAGAACCCGCAATACGTGACTCTTCCCCTTACGAGGAGGAACATATTTCTCAACTTTATCCGTAAATATAATGAGGCCGACTTTATCGTTATTCTTGATCGCCGAAAACGCGAGTAATGCACATATTTCCACGGCAATCTCGCCTTTCATGCGTTCGAAAGTACCAAATTCTCCCGATGAGCTGGCATCCACCATCAACATCACGGTCAATTCCCGCTCTTCTTCAAAGACCTTCACAAAGGGATGACCATACCGAGCCGTGACATTCCAATCGATATTCCGTATATCATCGCCGATCTGATACTCCCGTACTTCAGAGAATTCCATCCCTCTGCCTTTGAAGACGGAATGGTATTCTCCAGAGAAAACATCATTGACCATCCCCCGGGTCGTGATCTCCAACCTTCTCACTTTTTTTAATATTTCTTTTGGAATCATATTTGAATTCACCAATCACCACTCACCCTAAGGTACCTCTATCTTATTCAGCACTTTACGCACGACATCTTCCGGAGTGACCTCCTCGGCTTCTGCTTCATAAGTTACGATGACCCGATGGCGCAGAACATCCATCCCAATAGCTCTCACATCTTCCGGAGTAACGTATCCACGTCGCTTAAGGAAGGCGTGGGCTTTTGCCGTTTTCGCTAAGTAAATCGATGCTCTTGGGGAGGCACCATATTCAATCAGTTCCACAAGATCTTCCAGGCCGTATTCTTTTGGGTTTCGTGTTGCAAAGACGATATCGACAATATATTGTTCGATCTTTGGATCGATATAAATCTCTTCTATGACATTCCGGGCCTTGATGATATCGGCCGGGTGAACAACGGATTCGTGTTTTGGTTCAGGTCCTTTGGACATGCGCCGCATGATTTCCAGTTCTTCTTCTGGTGTCGGATAACCGATGGAGAGTTTTAACATAAATCGATCAACCTGGGCTTCTGGTAAGGGATAAGTACCCTCTTGTTCGATGGGATTCTGTGTGGCCAAAACCAGGAAGGGATCGTCCAGCGGAAACGTATTCTCTCCAATGGTCACTGTTCGTTCCTGCATGGCCTCGAGCAGGGCCGACTGAACCTTGGCAGGAGATCGGTTTATCTCATCGGCCAAAACAATATTGGAAAAAATGGGACCTTTTTTTGTCTGAAATTTGCTGTTTTTCTGGTCATAGATCAACGTACCAATCAAATCCGCAGGTAAAAGATCGGGTGTGAATTGAATCCGTTGGAATTTCGTCTGGATAGCAGATGAAAGGGTTCGTACAGTGAGTGTTTTTGCCAGCCCTGGAACACCCTCCAACAGAACATGGCCATTGGATAAGAGTCCAATCAAAAGACGTTCAACCATATACTTCTGTCCGACAATAACCTTACCCACTTCTTCTGTGAGTTTATCTAGAAAAACACTCTCTTTTTGGATTTTCTTATGAATAGCTTCAATCGTCTTATCCATCAATCCTCCTTATTTATTCTACTGCTTTCTTTTTCCGTTTTTTCTGCTTACCTTTATCCTCTTCTGCCATCAATTTCGCTTTCATCTTTGAAAGGTGGGATTCGAGAATGGTTTCAACCGTTGTATAAGCCTCTTCTAATTCTGATTGTTCAGCTTCCTGACCAGAAAATTTCACCACATCCGCCTTGTTGAAAAGGGTTTCACAACGGCCAATCAGACTCTCATCCAGGCCTTCCTGAGTGAGGGAATTCAGAAGCTCTTCTGTGGTTGCTTCCATAGTGGAAATCTCGTATTTTTCTGAAAGGTAGCGCCGGAACAATTTTGAGAGAATCGTGAATGCTTCACGGCGATCCGCACTTTTCAAGTCCACGTTTTCTTTAAGCATTTCTAAGTAGGTTTCTTCGATAACCCGCTCTATCTCCTCCTCTTCTTCGACTCTTCCCGCTCTCCTTTTCATGATAAAGAATAGGATGGAAAGACCAATGATACTCAGGACACCCATGAAGATATAGAGCCGGGTTTTCCCCGCTTCTCCTTCTTCAGGAACGGGTGAGACGACTTCAGCACTAATTCGCTGGGTTTTGAGATGATGGGTTTTTCCGGTCGATAGATCTCTATAACTGAGTACGACCGACTCGATATAACCCATACCCAGGGTTGTGGGCTGAAGCGTGTATGAAACTTCTTTAATAGATTCCTTTCCATCGGGAATACCGGAAACCCAATTCGCAGAGGAACTTCCAATAATCTCAAAATTTGAAATGATGGGTTCTTCCAATTCATCAATTTCAATGAGATCCAGATCGCCCATCCAATTCATTTGGACGGTTAATAACAGGGTGCGATTGAGTGGAACCTTTTTCGTATCTACAATGGTTGAAAGGGAAACCATTGTTTCAGCCCGGATCGAATCCTGCAAAATGATAGAATGGGCAAGCACCTGCCTAATTATATAAAAGCAAATGAAAAAGGCGACTACACTAACTCTCTTAATCATAATAATTCCTGATGTTTATGATACTATACTTCAATGTCAAATA
>CAZYTI010000511.1:0-4146 GCA_964650065.1 uncultured bacterium | reverse complement strand
CCGATGATGTCGGAGGCCTTGAAGCTCTTGGACCCGCGTTTGGCGGCCGCCAGGACCCGCTTGATGGTGAGCTCGGCGCCCTTGAGGTCGCCTCCGGGATGCTGTCGGGCGAGGTTGGGGTCGCGCGACAGTATCACGCCTTCGTTTCCGTGAGCGTACGTCCAGGTAGCCGTCGCCAATCTGTAAATCTCTGAAGATAGCCGTGGATTTTCCCACAACCATGTAAATAATTGTGACGGTTCCTTTTTCAGGATTCGTTTCGGCCATGGTTAACGGTATTCTCTCGCCTTCCTCCGTGGCCTTTAAAATAATAAACTGGCCCGGTTTTGCCTTTTTCGCAATGAGCGGCGCCTCGATTTCATTGAGAATAACCGTGCCTTCAGCCATCTCCTCGCGTCTAACGATTTTAAACATTTAACACCTCCGCGACCTGATGCAAAAAAAAATAAGGGAAAGTAAATAAAATCGAACGGTTGACCAATTTTTTAAAAAATTTTCTGCTTTCCTGTTTTCGTTACCCGCCATACCACAAGATTTAAAATATGATCAAGCTATTAATCATCTTTTTCTTTTATATTGCGTGATTATCATATAATGGGTAGGTATGAGCCTTCGGAAAAGGCCCGATATCAGCGATACACGGCATCCCTCGTCATTACGGCACAGTTCATGTATGCTTATTGGGATGCCTTGATCTTAAGCGTTTGACAACGCCTGATATTTTAACCGAAGTAAAATTATAAAACAGACAATTTAAAAAATTGAAACACTCTGTTTCATTTAGTGACACTTTAGGAGGAAACCTTGAGACTGTTTGACAGCCATTGTCATTTACACGATATCGAATACCAAAAAGATATGGACAACGTCATTGACCGGGCCACCAAAGCCGGTGTGCTGGCTGAGATGATCGTCGGATTTAACCTGAAAAGCTCCCAGCGGGGCGTAACACTTGCACAGACCCAAAACCGGTTTTTTGCCTCCGTGGGCGTCCATCCCCACGATGCCAAAAGCTGCAGCGAATCCGCTCTTGAAACCCTGAAGACCCTGGCCACCGATCCAAAGGTCCATGCCTGGGGAGAAATCGGCCTGGATTTCAACCGGATGTTTTCGCCAAAGGATATCCAGGAAAAATGGTTTCAAAAACAACTGAAAATCGTCGATGAACTGAATCTACCGGTCATTCTCCACGAACGGGATTCAAATGGCCGGTTTCTGGATATTTTAAAAGCAAACCATCACCCGGAAAGAAAAGGCGTGGTCCACTGTTTCAGCGGTACCACCCGTGAAATGGAGCAGTATCTCGGTCTGGGGTATCATATCGGCATTACCGGCATCATCACCATCGAGGCCAGGGGCAAGGACTTAAGAAAGCAGGCCCCCCTCATTCCGGCAGACCGCCTGCTGATTGAAACCGACGCCCCGTTTCTGACACCGGTTCCCTTTAAAAATAAAACCCGGCGCAACGAACCGGCCTTTGTCCTGCCGGTTCTGCTGAAACTTGCCGAGGTTCGTAAAGAAGATCCCGAGGTGTTGAGCGAAATCATCTGGAAAAATACCTGCCGGTTGTATGATATTGATTCCACAAGCTTAGGATCGTGAACTGAATAGATCCTGAAATTCCTTTATCGCAGAATCGATTTTTCTCTAACACGTTCGAATCAAGTAATCCGCCTCGTTCACCCAGTCCGTCCACAGCTGCTGGATGTCCTCCTTAAGTTTTTTGTCCTCAAGCTGCCACCTGGGCGTAATGCCCTGGCCGATCATGTTGGCCACAAAGGAATCCAGGGCGCCGGACGCCAAAGGATTGTTGATGGCGAGCTTCCGGGTGCGGGATCGCAAAGATGACTGCGAATTCATCAGCGCCGTATTCGGACCACTGCCGGACAGCCCCCAGGTCGACATCCGCCGCCCCGTGGCCGCCCCTTCGAAATCGCCTGCATAAGCAGACAGAGTCTCCGTTGGGATATTGTTTCCGTACTGGTCCACCACGGATAGATACATCACAGCCCCTTGCTGGTGGTTGTGAGGAAATAATTGCTGGTAACCGGCGAAAGCTCCGCTACCATCTCCGCCTCTAACGCGCAGACGGTTGAATAATCGGACGGCTTATATTCCACCAGGTCCCCCTCAATGGAAACGCGGACCACCTGCTTTCCCAAAGCCAACTGCTTTTTTGCGGATCGGATTTCGGACAGGTCCTCCTGGGTCCAGGCCATGAATATTTTCCTTTTCTGCTGATAACAAAATCACGGGAAAATTATTACTGACCTGATATGAACCACAAGCGGATGAAGGAGTAAAGGGGTCGATTTGACGATATGTAGGATGTGTACGATATGTAGGATGTGTGCGATATGAAAAATATGGAGGATATGGAAGAATTTAACGAGGGATGACTTGAAAGGAGTTAAAGGGAGTGATTGTTACGGAATATTACTACGATTGGAAAGGCTTTTAATGGGAATTATAAAACGACATTGCTTCACTGTATAGATATTTGATTGTTCAAGGACGTGACCGGTCACCAGGTACGGTTTCTTTCGGTAACAAACAAAGACACTATTTCATGATTTGGATATGTTGTAGAAACCATCAGATATCAGACACATCAAATTCGCTTTCTATCCATGCTATATCGCAGGTTCAGTTCTGATCCCCTGGGTGAGCATATCACAGGCCCCCTCTTTTCTGTGGCCTGATTTATATCAATTCTAAATTAAAATCCGACTATATGAATGGTAATAATCGATTCAATATTGGCATTTATTTCTGGGACATAACATTAGTCAACATACCAATAAGAATTAATAGTCATAGAGCCCATTGTTCCATATGACTTCGGATATCTTGTTCTGCCCTGCAACATTCGGATGAAAGCAGTCAAAGTCACTCAGGTCATCAAGCGTGAACTCTGTCTCATATGTCTGAGGAACGTATGTGTAGCCGTAATAAATCGCCCAAGACTCCAGTACCCAGTTATATTCTTGCGTCCTTTCGTTTGCCTTTAAAATATATGTTGGATTTCCAGAGGTAACTACTCGACAAATATCTCCAAAATCCCAAATGTATGTACACCAATCATCATCTTTTCCTACGCTATAAAGATCAGAGACTTTTGCAAGGCTTGAGACAACAACATCAGGAGGGTTATCATCAAGAATATCATTGTTATCCTGATCGTAGAGGATATCCATTGCTGCTATGAACAGCTCTTCAAATATTGCAGTTTCGAGCATACCATAATCTGTTGATGCATCGCAGATATCATTATGGCCAATGAATATTGCAACATAATCATAAGGCCCGTTCTCAACAATCTGTTCCAATTGGCCCTGGAGATCGATTATATTTGCACCAGAGACTGCATAATTGTCGAATTCTGCATCCCAGCTAAATCCAGGATTCAATGCCCAAAGCCTTTGCGCATGGCTGTTTACTCTTACACTATCACCAAGCGCCCAGCTGACCTCATACTGTTCATTGGTCCAACCAAACCATATAGTGGGGAGTCCATCAGCATTGTATGCAACGGTTATGCTGTCCCCAGCAGCTGCCATGCTAAGAGGGTACGTGCTTGAGCAGCCTTCATCAATGGTTCCGTCACAGTTGTTGTCTATGCCATCGTCGCAGACCTCAGTTTCCCCCGGGTTGACCGCAGCATCCGTATCGTCACAGTCTGTATTGTCGTCCACATACCCGACCAGTGCTGAACAGGCTTGGATCGTGTTGGATAGGTCACCAAAAGTGTCGCCGTCATTGTCTGCATAATAAGTGATGGTCACCCCTTCATCAACGTTTCCATCGCAGTCGTTGTCTTTCTCGTCGCAGACCTCGTCTGCACCCGGATAAATGGTGTTATCATTGTCATCACAGTCATTATCCTCTAAACATACACCATCTTCGTCTATATCAGTACATACACCACCACAATTTTCATCAACGGTGCCATCACAGTTGTTGTCTATCCCGTCGCCGCAAACCTCATCTTTGCCCGGATTAACTAGCGGGTTATTGTCATCACAGTCAGTTCCTTTGCACGACTTTGAATCTGCTTTATAACCATCAGCATCCCGATCGCATCGGCTAGGTTTAGGCGCTGGTTCTGGCCAGCCATCATCTACGATACCATCACAGTTGTTGTCC
>CAZYTI010000510.1:0-4147 GCA_964650065.1 uncultured bacterium | reverse complement strand
CCTAAAAAATAATGAGGTTACAAAAGCACAAGAGGGACTTCAGAAGACCTACAATCAATTCAAAGCATTGTTAAAATCAGATCTCTACAAGTTCAGAGCCCTCTATGCACTTATTACATTTTCCACATTCTGGGATGTCAATCAAGATGAAACCATGAATATACTGGAAAATATTATCAAGGCAACCCCGGATGCCATATTCCGGGTAGAGGATGAAATAAATCTGACCAACCTAAAATTCGGCTTAACCCTCCTGTACATTCAAACCCAACAAGGAAATGAGACTGATCGACTTTGGCCCGAAGCGGAAATTATTCCCAAGGAGCTTTGGACAATCTTACGGGATGTACGGAATCAAGGGTATACTGACAATTGGAAAGGATTTGCCCTGCTCAACCGTGCATACTATAAGGATGTAGACGAAGGGATCACCTTTTATGAGCCGCTCATTGAATACGCCATGGAATATGATACGCAAGCATGGGAGATGATGTTCCGGCTTCTCTTGGCAGACCTCTATTTCCACACAGGGGATGACGAAGATGGCAAGCGCCAGCTCGCTTTTGTCGGGATGCCCCAGGAAGAGACGTGGATGGTGATCGGCCCCTTCGACAACCGAGATGGATTTAGGAAGAAGTACCCCCCTGAAAAAAAGATCCGGGTAAAACAAACCTATAGCGAAAAGTCGTGGAAAGTAAAATGGCAACCGGCCAGGGACGGCATCTACGACGGTTTTATCAATTTAAGTCAAATCTACGAAAGATACAACTGGTCCGTTGGTTATGGATTGATCTATGTTTTTTCAAGCACAAAGAAAAAAGTGCAATTTCGGTTCGGTACGGATGATGGCAGTATCGTATGGCTCAATGATGAAGTAATCTGGAAATTGAATCAGGGAGGACCGGCATTGTTTGATGACGACAAAGTAAACGTCGTGCTTCAAAAAGGATTCAATAAAATTCTCATCAAGGTATGCAACAGTCTAAGCGATTGGGGTTTCTTTTTCCGGATTACAGATATAGAGGGTAATGGTATTCAGGATATTCGATACATCTCTCCGGATGCTTTGGAGGAAAAATCATGAGGAGAAGTGGCCTTGTTATAATGACACCTGTTTTATTGACAAGCATATGCTTGACATGCAGCCGCGACACCGAGAGAAGAAAGATCCGGCTGGCCGATCAAGACACAACGATACGGACAGAAGAGCAATTAACCACTACGATACATCTGGAGTCTACCTCACGTCGAGCCATCGCTGTCATGTTCTTCGAGAATCAGACAGGCGATCAAAATCTCCAATGGCTGCAGAAGGGCCTGTCGGAAATGTTTATACGCGCCCTCTCCCAATCGAGGAATCTATCGGTTCTCAGTACCGATCGGATGTATGAGATACTGGAAAGGTTGGATGAGACCGCTTCCACTGATAATTTTAATGTCGATCTGGCCGCTGTGGTTGCTCAGGAAGCCAATGTGGAGGCTATACTCACCGGTAATATCTCCAGGAACGGAGACTTGCTAAAAATCGATGTCGAGGTCCGAGAGCCCAATCAGGGAAGGATCCTGAAAGAGGCAAGCGTTGAGGGGCCGGGATTGGAAAACCTGTTCAGCATGGTCGATTATCTCACGGAAAAAATACAAAGCGATCTTCAGATATCCCTGGATCAGGAAGACATGAGTAAGGGCATCACCGAATTATCCACAAATTCTCTGGAGGCCTGGCGCTATTACACAGCAGGATCCGATTTCATGGACCAATTTTTACTGACAGATGCCATTGAACAATATAAAAAGGCCATCGAAGCGGATCCAAATTTTGTCTCATCCTATCTCAATTTATGTCAACTTCTATATAGCCAGGGAGAAACGCAACAGGGATACGATACATTCCAGAAATTACTCAAGTTGAGAGACAAGGCCACTCCCCGAGAAAAATACCGGATCGATCGTCTGGAAGCAGGGATACATATGGATGTTCCCAGAATAATAGAGGTGTCCCAACAATGGCTAAAACAATATCCGGATGACCGGGATGCAAACCTGAATTTGGCCAGCCTTTACTATGGAATGCAGGATTATCATAGAGCGATGCCCTATTACTTGAAAGTTCTGGATGCGGATCCAAAATATAAAATTGCCTATAATATGCTCGGCTACATCTATGCGAATACTGGAAATTACATCAAAGCAATAAAAACTTTAAATACTTATAAAACCCTGGCGCCTGATGATCCGAATCCTTATGATAGTATCGGAGAAATTTATTTCTACCAGGGTAATTTTAAGCAGGCAGAAAAATACTTCAAACAGGCATTGGAAGTCAATGACAAAGCCAATTTTTCAAGACTGAATATTGGGAATACCTACCTCGAGAAGGGAAAATACACAAAAGCTTTAAACACCTATCATGAAGCCCTGGAGAAAGCCGAAGATCCTACTGACAAGGCAAATGTACATACTCAGATTGGCTTTACACAATGGCGATTGGGACAGACCGACGAAGCATTAGGAAGTTTTAAAGAATCATTAAAATATCGGGGAGACCAATATCTGGTCATGACCTGGTTGAATGAGATATACAAAGATCGAAACGATGAAGCGGAGAGGTTAAGATCGCTAAAACAAAACTATGAGACTGTTAAAAACACCATGGATACAAATCCGACACGATTGAATAAATTGGCAAACATGAGTTTATGGTATGAAATCAATATGGAAGAAACGATTCATATCATCAACAATATCCTGAACACCAGTGACAATCCGACCGCACAAATGTGGGGTCGTTATCTACTGCCGCTTTTATATTTAAAAAGCAATCAGTTGGATGCATATCATAACCGGGCGGATGAACTCACCGAATCATTTACCCAAATCCTTAAAACCGTCCCTGATGTTCCCCGTACGGTATCAGTTTGGAGGAATTTTTTAATTTTCAATCAATACGCCTATGAACATACTGATGAGGGTATCGAAAAATACAGCCTGTTGATAAATTCCTGTCTTGATCATAAATTGAAAATTACGGAAATGGTCTTCAGAGGATTGCTGTCAGACGTATATTTCCATACGGGCCAGCATGAAAAAAAATATGAACAGTTATCCATCACAGGTATCCCGGAGGAAAGTAAATGGTGGGTAATCGGACCTTTCGATCATAAGAACGGATTCAACAACAAATTCCCACCAGAAAAAAGAATAAAACTTCAGAAATCCTATCAGGGTAAATCTCAAACGATTACCTGGCAGCGTGCTGTGGACGGTGTCCATGAGGGTTATGTCGACCTGCAGAAGATATGTCGAGAGTATAACTGGTCCGTGGGTTACGGATTAATCTATGTGGAAAGTCCGGAACAAAAAGATGTGCAACTTCGCGTCGGCACCAACGATGCCGCAAAAATCTGGCTGAACGATGAGCTGGTATGGAAATTTAACATCGGCCGCGACGCGAGTTTTGATGATGATATCATAAAGGTCACACTGAAGCCGGGTAACAATAAGATTCTCATCAAGGTATGCAATCTAATCAGTCTCTGGGGCTTCTATTTCCGGATTTCCGATGAAAATGGAAATGGCATTCCAGATTTACGTTTTATCTCTGCTGATAAGATAGATGAATAAACATCCGATGCTTCAACACGTTCCAAAAAAATGTCCCTTCATTCGTTCATGGTTGGGTAGATCAGCCATGCGTCGGTCGCCACTGAGGTACTCCGTAATCTCTTCGAAACAGGAACGAAGTATCTCATAATCCTTATGGGAACACCGAATGGAAAAACTGTAACGGCGTTCGTTTCCCACGTTTGCAATGATCCGATACAATCCCATACAATCCCGATCCAGCCGCAATTCAAATTGCCGGAAATCGAAGTAATGGACTCGCTTCCCAAGACCGGGATCCGCATCAGCCTCGATGGTTTTTATTTTCTCGATCTGCTCATCGAGATCGACCACTGGCCACTCGACTTCTTTGCGTTCCCGGCGAGAAGACATTTTCTTCAAATTATTAAATAACTTTTTCATATAGTCATTCGCTTGTAAAATCCAATTTATATGCCACCAAGCCTTTGTGGCTATTTTTAGGGACGGCTCAAGAACCGACTGGTCCTACCGTCGCTTCTTATCCCCGCTCATCTCCTGCTCACGG
>CAZYTI010000509.1:0-4151 GCA_964650065.1 uncultured bacterium | reverse complement strand
GTTCACGAATTCATCGATATGCATGAAAACATACAGAGTATCGTCCGCCCAAAGCAACCAACCGTACAGCTCATCGTATTCCGGCTATGCCAGATCTTCCCGGCCGTACATGTTGGCCCAAATCTCAAATCCATCTGCTGTCATCAGATTCGCTTGGCCCGCATTCTGCCAGGCTGCCTCATCCATGACGCCGTCAATGACCATCGCGGTCGGATCTACCTTGGGGACATCTACCGCCTTACGTACGATTTCTTGCGCGACTACTGAACCTAAAATTGCCATAAAGCAGAACCCAACGGTGGTGCCCAATCTGAATCTTCTCATAATTTGCCTCCTTCTTGTTTTTTTCCTCGATATCTCTTACCTCTTTCTCACTGACGATATATGTTGATATCACCTCCTCTCCACACAGTTTGGAATTGCGTGACAGTCCTGCATCCAAAACATGTTGATTGAATACAACGTTTTCCCACGTTTATTTTAAAATAAATACCGCAAATTGATAGCCTGTATGAAAACACCCGATTCATATTGACCGGACCAGAAGGGATTCTCCTCTGATTTTATATTTGTTTTCAACCCAACCCCATAGGAAATAGTGGCATCAAGCATATAGGGTCCAGAGCGATATCCAAGCCCCAGGGAAATCCAGTGCTGATCGACGAGCGGGAAGAACATGCTCAGTGTTGTTTTTGAATTTGGAGATTTGCTGTAACGGTATCCAGTCCTGAAACTCAGACCTTTATCGGGAGTATAGCCAAATCCGACACCGACATCTATGGTGTTCTTGGTATCCAATGCTATTTGATTTCCACGTATATTGGTTTTTGGATTGGTTTGATCCAATTCATTCTGCCATATCTCATCACTGAATTGATATGCCATTTTCTCATTTGAATTTCCCCAGAAGGAGTAAAGGGCATCAAAATTCAATTCCATGTGTTGACTCAGTTTATACCCAAAACCAATTCCCACAATCCAGGGCATCTCAAAATCAGTGTTCACTTGTGCACTCTGGGGTACAACGGCCAGAGTATCCAGTTCGTTAAACATCGTACTTTTTGCGGTACCTTCTAAGTTGAACCTATACCGACTTTGTATTTTACTTCCAAAACGCAGATTATCCGTTATTTGAAGCATGAATCCCAACGTCCCTCCAAAAGTCCATCCATCCTGTTCATAAGAAACCTGATACCCGGCTTCACCATGATCGGTGTACCATTCTTCGTTTCCCAGGGGAAAGTTGAGATTATGCATCATCCGATATATACTGGCCGTCACTCCGATGGAGAATGATCCTGACCGATAGGCCAAGGAAGGTGAAATGGCATCGACTGTAATCCGGTTGTTCAGGTCAAAAGCCATTGTCTCAAATCCTTTACCTTTTTCACAGTACAGGATGTACGGCCATTCCACCTGATGATCAACGACCCGGTGATACCCCAACGCCAGTGCCCAATTTGAAGCCCCTCGATAAAAGACACCGCCATTCAATCCAATATGGTGGGCTCGGAATGATCGGAATAGACCCTGTTCACCTCGATCGAATTTGAATTGGCCCAGGCGATCCACGACTGCCACTTCGATCCACTGACCATATAAAAACCCAAGCGCAGCAGGATTCGTAAAGATATTGGAGATTCCGTCGATACTCACAACGCCAAGACCGTTCCTGGCAATTGTTTTTGCCCCCAACAATTGTGAGAAATCAGAGGATAATGTAAACTGAGGACAGATGATTATTATAAGACATAATAAAATATTAAAATAAATGGCTCGGAATTTCATATAAAATCTCCTGTCTCAAAAACCTCGAATTCAAATCAGCTCGTTTTGAAAGTGATATACGCATAAAATTTAGCGACACGGCCGTGCTTTTTACCGTCCCAATCTTGATTGCCAATCCAGAAATAATAATTTTTATTCCGTTCCAATCCACCTTCAGGATAGGCATAAAAAACATGTGTTCCCTGAAATGAATCACCAATCACCAAGGGGGGATCAATGACATTTTTTTTACCATAAACATCCTGACCATCGACAGTTTCTACGGACCAAACTTCCCAGACAATCCTACTCGCCGAATAACTCGTACCAATACATAATCCCATCGCTGAAATCGTTTTTTCTGTAACACCCGATTGCTTGATTTCCCACATGACGGTCGGATTATTCGTCGTAGATGACTGAGCAATAGATAGTGTGGCTAATTTCCCTCTGGAGGTTGCCTCAACAATATTCACAAATACGTCCAATGCTTGTGTTTTTCTTGTGTAACTGAATGAATTGACAAAAACCGTATCATTGCGAACATTTCCTACTTCCGATTCAATATTTCCATCCACGTATATGGGTTTATTGGGATTCTGAAATACAAAATCCAATGCGTCTTCTTTGAGTACCCAGAATGTATAAACATTGTCCTCACTCAAACGTTCAACGGGATTACCCCCATATTGGGTTGTAAGTTCTTGGATCTCATTGGACGTTTGCCCAAAAGAGAGAGGAAAATTAATATTATTCCCTTCCGAATGGATCAACCAGATGAGTGAAGAATCCAGTGCAGCCTCTGTACCCCTGTTGACACCAAAGGTGGACACATATCCTCCCACCCACGTAATTGTCGGTGTAAACGATCCTTCTTCGATGCGTATTTTGGACATTTCTGTCTGCCCCATGTAGGGAGCTAAGGGAGTTTCCGCGGTTTCACAGGAGAGGAGTATAGCAAAAAGAATGATCGACAATGTCGTAAAAATCACTTTCTTCTGATTCATGACAGAATACCCTTTATTGAATTTTTTATAATCTTTTGATCAAAGTTTTCCATTGTTCGTTATGAATTTCTCCCTCAATTGTAGAATGAAGAAGGATAAAATTCCCATTCGATTGAAGATCTGCAAAAACAAATTCGTAAAATCGTTGACGTAAAAACCGCCATACTTCATATGGATGTGTTTCATCTTCGAAATAGTATCGGTCGGTTTCCTCCGGCATGCCATATTGTATCAGTACACGCCCCCGGTCCGTAGCCCAACCTTCAACACTGCCCCAGCTAAAATTATCATTTGAAAAGAGATATCTCTGTTTCACCGCTTCCAGAAACTCATTTTCTAATGTTTCCGGAGTCGTATCTCGATCCTTCCAAAAATTAATCAGAAATTTTGTTTTACCAGACAATGATAGACTCTTGAAAATTTTAAAGTCCATTGGTGAAGCAATATATTGAATGAGCCTTCCGGATATGTTTGCCTGTTCCGACGTAATTATGGGATGTGTTTGAAAATAATCTGCTTGTAATATTTCGAACTGACGGATCAATTGAAAAATTTTCTCATCCATTGAATTTGAAATATGGACGGAGAGGCTATAAATACCTGAAGAAACTTGTAAAACATTCAAACCGTGAAGTATACTTAAATTTTCCCCGGTTTGCGTAATCTTTTTTCTCGGATAACTTTTAATACGATTTCCATTGGTATCCAAAATTGAATAATCAACCCAAAGATAGCCATCATCGATTTTTGGAATATGATATAATTCATAGTAAAAGTATAAAGTGGGATTCAGTACGCCATAGCGGCGTGTAGGATTGGGGATGACATTCTTGTTCCCTTTCTTAAAATGACTCATATTTTCTATCTTTTGTACATTGGATACAAACTCCAACTGACTGCTATTGGGCTTTAAACCTTCGAAAGAGGCGACATCAATCCATTGATCTATTTCTCCGTTTATTTGACTATTGGCATCGGATACCAAAATATGAATACGAAAGCGCCCTGGTTCGAGATGAACTCCCCACTGATCATATATTGCTAAATTTGGCTCAACCAATGAATCTTTGGGAATCACTGCCTCGGTTTTCCAGGAATTGGAAGTCACTCTTATGTCATTCTCATCCACCACCTCACCTGCTACATGAAACACATAAATGCTATCATCACCCTTCGAAATTGCTGTCAAGTCATTTGCATATAGCATTAAATAGAACTCTTGATATGTTTTATTTTCCTGTCCCTTAAATCCTGCATAATCAACATGAAATCGAAGTTTGCCATTACTTGTGATTGGTATGTCTTGGCTCAACACGAATTTAATCATAGCAAAAAAACAACAAAAATATATCGTAATAAATTTCCCTAAAAAAAATG
>CAZYTI010000508.1:1241-4168 GCA_964650065.1 uncultured bacterium | reverse complement strand
CAATCGACGAAATGCGACTCTTCCGGAACAGATCGTATGGCTCAATGCTTCACCCATCGTTTACGATTTTCACTGGTCTCCAAAATATCCCCAGCCCCATGATAGTATTCATGTCACCGCATCGATATTTGGCAGTGCCGGTTTAACGGATGTCACCATTCAGTTTCTTCCGGGGCACCTGACCTATTTTGAAATGTATCCTATGGATTATTCCCCGGTTCCCCAAACAAAACTTGTGGAGGAGGCCGACCGCTGGCTGGGCACAATACCACCCTTGGGGACGGGTGGATTCGGTCTCTTTCATATTGCTGTCACGGATAATCTGGGGCAGATCCAATATTATCCGCAAAATGCACCCGTACAAGTCGAGAGTATAAACATAGGTTTTAGATCAATCGTCATTAATGAATTTTTGGCCAGAAATGACAACGTCAACACGGATGAAGCCAGTGAATACGATGACTGGGTCGAGTTGTACAATCCCGGCGATGAAGTCATGTTTTTAAGTGGCATGTATCTGACGGACGATCCGGATAATCTGACCAAATGGCAATTTCCGTACGGAGGTGTAGGGATAGGTCCTCAGGAGCATTTGCTGATTTGGTGTGATGGAGATTTGAATCAACCCGGTCTGCATGCTGGTTTTCGACTCAGTGCGGACGGAGAATTCGTCGGTTTGGTGGCGGATGATGGTGTAACTATCTTCGACTCTCTCTCATTCGGACCCCAGACCGGGGATGTGTCCCATGGACGAAATCCGGATGGGGCAGACACCTGGGAATACTTTATCGAACCCACTCCGGAAGCTCCCAATTTCCAGACCCATGTAGATGAAGGAATGTCTCTACCGACGGTCTATAGATTATTACAGAATACGCCCAATCCTTTTAATCCGACAACGACGATCAGATATGCCTTGCCAGAGCAGAGTCACGTCCATATTGCTATTTATGACATCCTCGGCAAGGAGATTAAATGCCTGGTGGACCTGATTCAAACTCCGGGGAACAAAATGGTTGTCTGGGAGGGCACCGATAATCTGGACCGGGATGTCAGCGCGGGTATCTATTTGGTTACATTAAACGTGGGAACATTCAAACAGACCCGAAAAGCATTGTTAATCCGATAATATGAGATGGATCGGGAAAATTTGAGTACCCGATCGATATGATTGTGATGAACGTTTCATGGACCGTTACCTATTCAAATTATTTGTAACTATGGGAGTCATTTTTAGGTACTATAAAGGGGGCAGTGAACCTGCCCCTTTTAACTTGACTTTTTCAGATTTCCTGCTATCTTTTCTGTTGGTTCAATATGATAAAAAAGACGGTCGTTATCTCACTTATTCGATATAAAATACCCAAAATGATTGTGTATAAACCTCTCACATTGGATCCAATTCAGTATGAATCAAGTACAATAAAATAAACACTGCGCAAGGACTGGAGTCGGCACCATGAACGATGCACTGAGATTTGTAATGAATACGGGTACGGTTGCGAAGGTTGTTTTGATGATTCTTGCCATATTGTCGATCGTTTCCTGGGCCATTATTTTCGAAAAAATTATTTATTTGACAAGAATGGGGAGGGAATCAAAACGATTTAAGCGTCTTTATCTGGAGCGCGCGGGGTGGAATAGCCTTTATAAGGTCAGCCGTTCTTTTAAATTCAGCCCTTACCCGCATATATTTCGAAAAGGGTACAGTGAATTTTATGCATGGAAAAGACAATTCCCGGTAGAGGTGAGTCCATCAATCGATCTCTCGAAAAATACAGCGGACAAATATCCCTCCACCCTGGCACAGATTGTCGAAGCGGCCAAAACAGAATCCCTGGCCGGTGCAGATAAATATCTGGTCTTTTTGTCTGTTACTATCAGTGTGAGTCCATTCCTGGGTCTTTTCGGAACGGTTTGGGGTGTGATGAGTGCATTTATGAGTATCGGGATTACAGGATCCGCAGATATCAGTACTGTGGGTCCGGGTATCGCAGAAGCCCTCATCACGACTGTCACGGGTTTGGCAGTGGCCATACCGGCATTGATGGCATACAACTTTTTTGTTTCCAAATTACGCAGACTGGAGGATCAGCTCGATGTTTTCTCAACCGAACTGGTCAGATTGTTCGAGAGAGAGAAGGCCTTATGAAAAAGAGTAGATACGCTTCGATTTCAGAAATCAATGTCACCAACCTGGTTGATGTGACCATGGTACTGCTGATCATTTTTATGATCACGGCACCCCTTTTACGCAGTGGAATTGAAGTGAAGCTACCCAAGTCAGAAGCTCAAGACCTGAAACTTCACGAAGGGGTTGTGGTTACCCTTACACGTGATCAACAACTCTATGTGAATGATCAAAAAGTCCAGCAGCAACAATTTGAAGCCCTGCTGCTCCAAAGATATCAAGAGAGCAGGAAGAAACTTGTTCTATTGAAGGCCGATGAAGAGATACCATACGGACGGGTGATACACCTGATGGATATTATCAAAAGAATCGGCATCACAAACTTGGGTCTTATCGTCGAACCGGGTAAAGAAGCATGAAAGCTTCTGTTCTGTTTTCCGTGCTATTTCACGCGTTGTTCTTTTCGGCATTGCTGGTTTTTCCCTCGAGATCCAGATCCATCGATACGAGCCAGTTGGTCTACGAGGTGGAGTTGGTCAGCATGCCTCGAATCATCGAAGAGGTCCCACAGGAGGCTTCGGAAGAAGTTCGGTCTCCGCCCGAGGTACCAGCTGCTGAGCCAGAACCCGCGATTCCCAAGAAAGAAACGCCGAAGAAAATTGTAGAACAGCCAGTCGAAGTCGCGACAAAGGAGGAAACAGAATCGGTTTCGGACGATTCGGCGGCGTCCAGAGGGCCTGTCGGCACGAGTGAGGTCAAGGTAGAGACAGAAGATTTTCCCTATTCCTATTATTTT
>CAZYTI010000508.1:0-1231 GCA_964650065.1 uncultured bacterium | reverse complement strand
CCTCATCCACTTCCGGATCAGGGAAAATTGGCGACCGCCTTATCAGACGTTAAAGGAAGATGAAAAAATGACGGCGGTGGTTGGATTCCGTGTTTTACGAGACGGTAACGTCACGGGTATTACTCTGGAAGCGCCTTCAAACCGGTTCCTGTTTGATCAGGCAGCACAGAGAGCCATATATGCCATGGGTAAATTACCCCCGCTTCCACAAGAATTCAGTGGGGATTTTCTGACTGTTCATATCGAATTATAATCCGTATGGTGAGAAATCGCATGAGAAAAATGATTGTCCTTCTTATCCTCTTATTCATCTGTTCCTATGCTTCTCAGAGCCGGGGACAGGATGAAGTACATATGAAAGTTCGATCGGAGGGATTGCGGCGTATTGTTTTGGCCGTCTCATCTTTCCATGCAGATCGGCGAACAGAACTGGCAGATCGGGTAAGAGAAATCATCATCAACGATCTTGAATTATCCGGCTTTTTCCGAATTATCGATTTGAAGAATGCGGGCGAACAATCCCTTATCGGTTTATTGTCAACCGGCAGTCCGTATAACAGCCGTTCCAACGCAGCCGTACTTTTGGAAAGTGATGTTGAATTTGGGGGAGAGGCGATTTCACTGGACGTTCGTCTCAAGGAGCTATCGTCCGATCAAAGAATTTTTGAAAAGGATTATGAATCACCCATAAATACCATTCGACAATTAGGACATCGGATTGCTGATAATATTGCCTATTATCTTGCTGGAGATTCGGGCATTGCCAGCTCAAAAATTGTCTTTGTGAACGTAAAAGAGGCAGCTAAGGAGATTGCGATACTGGACTATGATGGTTATGGCAGGCGACAGTTAACATCCAATGGGTCACTCAATTTGTCACCGTGTTGGTCCCCTGATGGAAAATTTATCGCTTTTACCAGTTATAGGGGGGGGAATCCTGATTTGCATGTGTTGAGATTGAGCGATGGCAGAGTGGTGAATGCTTCCAAAGAAAGAGAGCTGCATAGTGCTCCCGATTGGTCTCCTGATGGTAAAAAAGTTGCCATGACATTGGCAAAAAATGGCAATTCGGATATCTATACGATGGTGGTCAGAGGGAGTAAATTTCGCAGAGTGACAAATAATCCGTCCATCGATTCATCTCCCTCCTGGTCTCCCACCGGAAGAGAAATTGTGTTTACTTCCGGACGAAGTGGATCACCTCAGGTATATATTATGGACAGCGATGGGG
>CAZYTI010000507.1:0-4171 GCA_964650065.1 uncultured bacterium | reverse complement strand
AACTTCCATACGACCAGCCACGGGTAGACCGGTGGACCCAGTTGACCATGTTGTAACGAATATCCATGGGATCGGCACCATCGGGAAGCACCTTGACCTGAAACGCATTTCGATATCCAATGTCCTCGAACGCCTCATTCCACCAAACGGCTCCCTCCACCAGGGCAGACCGTATGAGCTTTGGTGCTGCATTGTCGATGTAGTAGACAATGGGTTCGACAGGATCACTCATCCTGGCATTTGGATCTTTCTTTTGAAGTCGATGCCGATTGATGAAGCTTTTCCGTATCGGCTCATCGATGGGGACCGCAAAATCCATATATCCGCTTCTCCCACTGAACATTGAACGCGGATCAAACATGCGAGGTTCGTAATTATCATCCGGAAGCTCGATGAAGGAATGGTGCTGCCTCACTGTAATGGACGATGGATCCGGAGCCACCTGACGCACAAAGTTCCCCGGATCGTTCGCTGTAAATGTGAGGAGCGCCTCAAATTCAGAATTCTTGAGAAAATTCTTTGTGTTGGCCAGATAAACAGCCGACCGGGTGCCATCCAATTTATAATTTCCCTGTCGAGATCGTTTCAGTCTTTCAATGGCTCCATGCGCATCTCGAAGGAAAAATGATGTTGCATCCACCAGGACACCGGCATCCCCGGTCGCTTCCACTTCAAAACCCCAGATGACCGACTTGGCAAAGGCATCTTCTACGGCCTTACGTTCGTATGGATTATCACTGGTGGCGCGGTAGGCATAATTGGGCTGCATCATCAGCACCTTGGGGCCTACACGATGAAATTTGACAATCCGTGTCCGGCCCAGCTGAACGCGATCCAGTCCGATATCATTGGAACCCAGACCGGCAGGAAGGGAATTCACATAGAGAAACTCAAAATCAAATCGATCGATTTCCAGCCATATTTTCCCCTCCCCGGCATCCCAATAAAAAGTGTAAAAACCTTCGAATTTCTTCATCCCCGCAGTTTTTTCACCGATCGATTTCGGCTGTGCCCATAAAATAACATTCATGAGCCCAAAAAGAATAAGGAATACCCATCCAATCCTCTTCATGACTGTACCTCCTTTTTTAATACCTTTCTTGATAAATCAATTTTCGAAGTTTGAGCCAAGTTTTCAACAGACTATTAGTTGTTAGTGATTAGCTAACAGCCAACATCTAACACCTAACTCCTATCTATTAAAGTATTTATCGGTTTTCCGCCATCGGCGGATCTGCCTCTGGAGGAGGGCGAAGCTTCGCAATATTTTTTTTATTACCATTAACTGACTTTTGTAATCGGCAGGATCACTTCAAATTGGGACCCCTTGGTTACTTCGCTCTCCACACGAATTTCACCATGGTGAAGTTCTACGATCCATTTACAAATCGCCAGGCCCAATCCGCTCCCGCCTAATTTTCGGGAACGGGATTTGTCCACCCGATAAAAACGATCGAATATCTTCGGAATATCTTCTACCGGAATGCCTATACCCGTATCCTTAATTTTTAGAATTGCCTTAGAATCATCCTTTTCAAGGCTAAGTGTCACTTTTCCCTCAGCGGATGTGTATTTTATGGCATTGTCGATTAGATTCCACAACAATCTGATCAAGAGTTCCTCATTCCCCCGCATGGGAATACTTTCATTCCTTTCGAGTTCAACCCTCAATGCTTTTTGTGCAGACAGAACACCGGCATCCTCGACGATTTCCTCAAGGATCTTACTGAGATCGACTTCTGTGAAATGGTATTCGATCTTGCCCGTATCAAGACTGTGAATCAGCAACAGCTTATCGGCTATGGATGACAGATACTGAATTTCCTCCAGGATCGACTCTATTGTGTTGGTAATATTTGCCGGACATTGATCCTCTTTGAGGAGCTCCTCAAGCTCTCCCCGTACGATGGTCAGGGGGGTTCGAATCTCATGGGCGGCATCGTGGGAAAACTGTTGTACCATGATAAAAGATTTCTCTAATCTGTCCACCATGGAATTCAATGTCATGATCAGTTGGGTAATTTCATCTTTGTCAGAAGGTATGGGAATCCGCTCATCCAGTCTTTTTGAAGTGATACGCCCTGTTGTGTCTGTTATGGTATGAATGACTTTTAACGAACGCTGCGTCACATAATAACCACATAGTATGGAAAGCACGACACCAAAGGGAAAAACCAGGAGGAAAATCTGAAAAATTTGCTTTTGAACCGACCGAATTGTGGAGAGTTCATATCCCACATAAACAGCATATCCGACTTTATAGATGGCCGCTAAACTGAAGGGCCTGTCGAGTAAATCAAATGTCGGTGTATCATTTTCTTTAATCTGAAAATGTGACACAGGGATTTTTAAATTTTCATACTTACGGGAAAGATACATCAGGCTGTCACCACAATAAACAAAGAGTATGTATTTGTCGTCTACAACATCGGTATACTCTCGTATATCATAAAAATCGTAGCGCCGCCTGCCAATAATGTGTCTGTAAAATGACCTGTCACAGGGAGGAGGCTCATCCGTTTCAAGGAGTATGTTATCGATTCGCTCAATTTTTTCCAATAAATTTTCATCAATTTCCTGTCTGAGTTGATAGGCTAAAATGCTGTACAGGAGCATGAAGACCGATATTAAAATGCCGGAAAGTAAACCCGTATACCATGAAATAATTTTTAATTTATATCGGCTCACCATAATGAACCTGTATTTAATGTAATACTCTCGATCTTTGAGTTAAATTTGTGAAAATGTGACCTCAATTGTCCTATTCGTAGAGCGTTGAGCGGGAAGCGCAGAGCGATATGCAGGACGCTTCACGCTCAACGCTTTTCGCTCTACGTATTTTTGTCCATTTTCGTTGGTTAATATAAAGCCATGCCAATTATTCATGGCTTAAACATATAACCATATCCCCTCACCGTGTGAATGAATTTCTTATCATACCCTTCGTCCACTTTATTGCGCAGCCTGTTAATGTACACATCGATGAAGTTCGTCCCGGGATCAAAATTGTAATGCCAGACATGTTCCGAAATCGTAGCCCGGTTGAGCGCCCTGGTGGCATTATAGGCCAGGAATTCCAGCAAAGCGTATTCTTTTGCAGACAATTCCAGTCGTTTGCCCTCTCGTAATACTTCCCGAGAAGAGGTATTGATGGACAGATCGTCGAATTTCATGATGGCATTTTTCTGGGAACCGTTTCTTCTCAAAAGGGCCCTTAATCGAGCTAAAAGCTCACCAAAAGCAAATGGTTTGACGAGGTAATCATCGGCTCCCAGATTGAGACCCTCGATACGGTCTTCCACGTTACCTTTGGCCGTCAGAATTATGATCTGTGATGTGATTCCCTCTCGCCTCAGTTTCTGCAAGACGGTGAGACCATCTATCTTGGGGAGCATGAGATCGAGAATGATGATATTATACGAGTAGCCAAAGGCCTTGTGTAATCCCTCATTGCCGTCATGAGCGACGTCAACGACAAATCCTTCATTCTCAAGACCTTTCCTAATAAAGGAAGCGACTTTCTTTTCGTCTTCGATGATGAGTAATTTCATAGGCAGGATTCCCGAATTTTTAAATATAAACCATTTTCATCTGATAAACAAGTCAGAAGACATGATTTATCGACACAAGACGGTTTTGTAATCCCCTTGTAATGTTCGTGTAATGATTTGTTAATCTTATATGATTATATTATCTTCAATAATTGTTTGTACATCCAGGGTCAACCGACTTCAGCATAGTTGTCAGGAGAAAGCAGATGAAACAGTTCTTCACCAAATGTTCAAATTATCCTCTTGTGATTTTTATTGCCCTCATGATCATATATTCATTTTGTATAACGGAAACAGGATTTACTCAAGAACAGGATGAAGCACATCAAAAATTATTACAGGAAAAAGCTGTAAAAGTTTTTCTAGATGCGACCAGAAGGTTTGATGAATATATCAAGACCGAGATTCCCTTTGTCAATTATGTCCGTGATCGAAAACAGGCCCAGGTATACATCATGATGACCCAGGCGCGGACGGGTGCAGGGGGAAACGAATACACCATAAAGCTCATCGGCCAGCAAAATTTTGAGGGTATCAACGATACGCTGACCTACGTCTCAAAACAAATGGATACGGAAGAGATGACCCGTAGCGATATCGTGAGGGTCATGAAAAGGGGA
>CAZYTI010000506.1:0-4172 GCA_964650065.1 uncultured bacterium | reverse complement strand
TACGGGATCATCCGCATCGAATTTCCGCAAACTCTTTGTGATTTCGACGGCCATCTTCCAATCGGGTGTTACACGTTTGGTAAGCTGGATCCGTCGCCCGATGCGGGCGATGTGTGTATCCAGGGGAATGATGAGTTGGGATGTTTTGACCTCAGGCCACAGACCCAGATCCAGTCCATCGTCTCTGACCATCCACCGGAGGAACAGGTTCATTCTCTTGCAACCGCTCCCATCGGCTGGATCTGTCAGGCAGTGCCGTGCACCCGTTCCTTTTGCGGGCAGGGATTGATAGAAAGGTGTTGTTCTTAATTTTAGAATTGACCGGACAAAACGAGACAGGGAAGGACCGATATCGTCATCTTGCTCATCGTACCCTCTCAGGAAAAATGACTTGATACTGCCTGCTTCATGAATGACTTGATGGAGCCACCAGATGAGAAGACCGATGTCCCTGTCCCGATAGAAACGGTAGACAATTTTTTATCCTTCCGAAGGTTGTCTTACCTGTATTGAATAAACAGCCGTTTTTAGGTGTGCCTGGCTGAGAACCTTCGGAAGGTTAGAATTAGAAAAGTAATAATAGACTAAATATTCTATAAATGCAACTGAAAATATCTTTGGAGTTCTTGGTGGGATCTATGAATCATTTTTAGGATGCGTTGGTGATGGGAAATAGAAACAGAGTTTCGATAGCCATTTTCGTTACCAAACAGAGTTTGGTAACGAGGTGGGTGAAAGGCGTTTTGGTGATGAGTGGTGGCTGTTTGTAGAGGATTAGAAAAGTAATGAGAGGTGGAGACCACCTGAGCGGAGAAGAAAAAAATCAAGGCATGAGAAATGTGTTGCCAAAATGCACACAATGTGCTATATTTGTGATATGAAATTAATCAGTTGGAATTCGGAAAAAAATGTCTGGTTAAAAGAAAATAGGGGTATCTGTTTTGAAGATATTCTGTATTACATTCAGAATGATTTACTTGTTGACGATGTTGAACATCCCAATAAAGAGAGATACCCAAATCAGAGAATAATGATTTTTGGGATTGGAGAATATTTATATTTAGTACCGTATGTTGAAACTGAAGACGAGATTTTTTTGAAGACAATAATTCCGAGTAGAAAAACAACCAAAAAATACTCCGGAGATCAGCAATGACTGACAATTTAAATAAAGAAGAGAAAGATATTTTAGAGTCTTTTGAACGGGGCGAATGGAAATCTATACCTCATTTGGATGAAAGGAAGAAGGAATTAAAAAGTTACACGAGTGCTACTCTAAAAAAGGATAAAAGATTAAATATTCGAATTTCATCCAGAGATTTAAATGAGTTACAGCGCAAGGCTTTGCATGAAGGATTACCGTATCAGACTTTTATTTCAAGTATTCTGCACAAATTTGTCAATGGACATTTAGTCGAACGGTCCTAAAACACCGGTCCGAAGAGCCAGTACCAATCTCCGTTTCTGCCGTTTGTAATTTCCCAACCGTACCCCCCCCTGACCACGATGGGGAGTTTTCCCCAGAGGTAGATACGGCAGCGAAGTTCACCGCCCGCAGTGGTCAGCCAGGTGGTGTCCCCAAACGTACGTTTTAATCCCGTTTCATAGGTCATGAGGTCGGAACCCCAGGCCTTTCCCCAATCCATCCAGAAGGCCCAGGCGAACCGCTCGAAATAGAAAATGGGGATCCGGAATCCCAGATCCCGGATAAGAGGTATCCGGTACTCTATTGTACCGTGAAAAAATCGGTCTCCGCCCCGGGAATTGGATAATCCCCGAAGATTGAGACTCAACATGTCCTGGATGGGTTGTTGTCCCCACTGCATGAGCGTACCCAATCGTATTCCGAAAACATGTCGTTTCCACGGGAGTTCCTGGCGAATAGAGAAATTGCCGGACAGACTCGTCCATTCCAGGTCACTGCCCAGGATATGATCTGCTCGAAGAAGGGCAGTATTGAAAGCCATGCCCGTGGAGGGATGTACACCAACTCCCACATCGGGCCTTTCCCAGAACCATCCGTATCCGAAACCGACGGTATTGATCCAACCGGTGAAGGGACGAAATACCGGCCTGAACTTGTCAAAACGATCCGGATAGAGATCGCTGATTCGTTCGATATCCAGATTGAATTGGACGATGTGGTTGGATAGAAGGGTTCGGCCGAAATTCACAGGTAACGAGATATTGAGTCCCGCCCCTATCCGTCGTTCCCAGAGTTGGGGGCCATCAACGATGAGGAATTCTCCCCTGTCCCTGGTTTTACCCCAGAAGGTGAGACCAATCAGGGGTTCCAATTGACCGTTCAGATATTCGATGGACCAGTCGAGACGTTTTCCACCGGTCACGATTCCCTGAATCTGGTGTTTGTACAAGGGATCGGCGGCGATGTGTATCAATCCACCCTGCAGGCCGCCGTCGTCACGACCGGCGAAGGGAAGAGTGATCAATGGCCTGAGATGGGCCAGAGATCGGTAGGTTGAAGATGTGGATGGCAGGATATCTTGACGAGAGTGTCCGACCTTATTCTTGTCATAGGGTTCGATGGAAGCCCATGCCGGTCGAACCAATTTGGTGCTGTCATCAAGTCTCCGGTCAGAGGGAATGGTGAAAGCGGTGACGCTGTCCCGTCTCTCGAAAAAGACACAGCCGATTTCCTTGCTGTCCGGAGTCCATGTTGGATTATAGACACCTCCTGCGACATCGGTCATTCGGTATTTCCTGGAGTGATCCGGACGGATTTTAAATAGATTGGGAGTGCCGCCCTGATACGAACAAAAGGCAATCCACTGTCCGTCCGGTGACCAGGAGGGCGTTCGGTCATCGATGAAATCATCGGTCAATCGTGCAAATTGCGAACCATCACGATTAATAATACCAATATCCCTCTTGCCCAGGGCGTCTATGAAAGAAAATACGATCCTTTCTCCATCGGGTGCCCAGAATGGCGTAAAAACATCTTCACCATGTTTATCAGTCAAAGGGGTTATTTTATCAGAGCCCAGCTGCAACAGGCATAGTTTCGATCCCCCCGGATGACGTCGCACAAAGCATATTTCGTCTCGGATGGGAGACCATGCCGGATCCGTGGCTCTCATATTCCGAGTGATTCGTACTTCTTTGCCGTGGATGATGTTGAAGATAAACAGGTCATCAATGAATGACCCATGTTGACCACGATTTTTGCGGCTGATAACGAGGTTTTCGCCATCAGGGGACCAGGAGAAATAAGATCCCACATGGGGGCCGCCCAATTGAGTCCAGTCCGATTTTGAGTCATCGATTACATAGAGTCGCTGAATGCCTTCGTCCCATCGATCCATGCCAACGGCGGCGATTCTTTGTCCATCTCCGGACCATCGAAGTCCGGTCACCACCTGGAGGGGAATGTTGATTCTAACACCAATTTGATTGGCCGATTCTTTGCTTTGCCAAACGGATTTGTATGTTTCTTCTGTCTCTGATTTCCACTCATTGAATAGATTGCCTGTGGTTGTACCGAGTAGTCTTTTCATCGTCCATGTGAAAGAGATGGGAAATTTACGATGTTTTCGAATCAGTTCCTCAATTTTGTCCTTTCCGTATTTTGAGGCAATATAACGAACCAGGCCATGGCCTTCCTCATAGACCAAACGGCTGTCAATGACGTCCGCACCCACGAATCCATCCAGCTTCCGGGGTGGAAGCAGTGCACTGTCGTTGACGGTTGTACGTAAGAGAAGATCCCGATGGGCATCCCAGGTTTCCGATTCATACTGAGCGACGCCTTCCAGAAACCAGGTTGGTGTGAGACCCAGAGTCAATAATTCCCAAGGCTTACCCAGGACATTTCGACTTCCCCAGAAGGTCACCATATGGGCAAATTCATGACCGATTACCCTCCGCAGCCAGTGCATGGATCCGGTGGTTTCCTTTTTGTCGCTCTGTGTCCAGATGAAAATGGTATGATCGAGAGGATTGGCGATGCCATTGGAGATATCATCCACATCCGAGAGGATGATGACGGTTTTTCCCTTTGGTTCACCATTTAAATCGGTGGTTATGGGATCATATAGGTCTTCGGCGATCAGGGCCGCGTTCAAAGCAAGGGAGTCCAAACCCTGATGAAAAAGGATATTAAAATGGGTTGTTTTTAGCTTTCGCCAGTGAAGTTCAGGATGGTTTCTTCCATT
>CAZYTI010000505.1:0-4177 GCA_964650065.1 uncultured bacterium | reverse complement strand
ATACTCTATCGAAGATATTTCTAATATTCTCTTTCGAGGTTTTTTATCCCACACTGTATAACTAACTGGGTACTCTGTTTTTTCATTCTTCTTCAATATGGCAATAGAGGTTTCGGCCCCGTTTCCAAATGGTTTGAGTTTCAATAAATCATGAACCTTCAGAATTTTAATCGGAATCGCACTATTTTTCTTAGTTATTTGGAATTTTCTAAATTCCTTTCCCGCAATTGATTTATAGAGTGTTTGCTTTAAAACAAACCCAAGGGTACCTTTATTTTTTAGATACTTATCCATCGAGATATATGTAAACAGAATTGACAAGTCATCATGAGCATATCCCAGACTAGCTTTCATACCCTTATGTGAAAAAAGACTATAAATATCTTTATACAGCAAACGTAGTTTCTCTTTGTAGTCTTCTGACAAAAAGTCCCATTTTATCCAAGGAGGATTGCCGATTATATAGTCGAAATTAGAATGTAACAATGGTGCGAATGAATTTTGAATTATTTTAACCCAAATTTTGTTTTTATCGCTTTTATGTAACTCTACTAATTCTTTATAAAATGATTTAATTTCCCTTATATCTGCTTCATCTATATTAGGAATTTTATTGATTAATAATTTTATAAAATCTTCAACAGGATAGTACAGTGGTACGGTTTCTTCAACAAGAGCCAATAATCTTTCTAATTGATTTTTCTCTACTAACGACTTTGGTAATGAGAATGTACCGACTACAGTTTTTAATCTATATGAGTCATTAATTAAAGTACCTCTTCCACCGATGGTAGGCGTTATTATAGAATCAGATAAATAAATCGGAATTGTAATAGGTTCTTCTGTATAAGGTAAAAGGGGACTAATTGCAATTAAATAATTAGTTCTTGCCGTGAGAACTGCAACAGGATTTACATCAAAACCAATTACATTTTTTAAAATTAGATTCAAGATTTCTCTATCGCTTAGTTTCTTATGATTTAAATTATAATTCTTTATCCTGTTAATAAATTCTATTATGAATCCTCCAGAACCACAACCTGGATCTAATATTTTATCATTAAGTTTTCCTTGGTATCCTGCTTCATCAACTACTAGTTGGATTAGCCAATCAGGGGTATAATATTCTCCTAAATCGTGCCTAATCCTTTGAGGAACAATATCTTGGTATAAGTTTTTTAGTAGGTCTCTAGAAATATGCTCATCATTAATAAAACTCTGAGGGTCGTATTCATTTATCAATTTTAAGATTTTTTTAACTTCTGTTTCGATTTGAGTATTATACACATCTAAATACCACGAAAAAAATCCTCCCTCAATATAATTGTCGATTTTTAAATAATCCTTAAAGAATAGTCCTTCCTCGATATAATTCAAGTCATCTTTAATTTCTTTGGATTTGATTAGATCTCTTATTGGTGTTTCAGGATATATTTTTAGATTTATACAGGCTATTTCAGAAGCAAATAATTTCACTATGAAAGCATAATAACTATATAATACAAATAAAAATTTATCTACTTGAATGTCCTCTTCGTCCTGTAAAATAGATTTTATTATTTCCTCAAATTCTGATTTTAATCTCGTTTCGTCTAATATACCGCCATAAATATATCTAAATGTTTTATTCCACTCATTGAACAGCATTTTTACTCTATTGTGTCCATTATCTAATGAGTAACACAACCTTTTGTAAAGCACAGAGATAAAATTTTTTATGGTTGGGGAATCAATAGAAAAGTCACGGTTTAACAAATCAGGATGAACTTGTTTTTTATTTACACCTACCAATAAAAGCATCCAATCAAATAATGTATTTTCTGAAAAATCCTTAATATTTTCTTTCCAGATACCCTCAACGGCATTATATTTAATAAAGATGATAGTTTTTCCATCAAAGACGATCCCTATAAAACTCTTTTTTCTTTCTTTAGGGATTTTATCAAGATACTGCTCTATTATTTGTTTCAAAGCAGATTTTAACTCGGATTTTGAAGCTAGCAGATTATATTTCTTAAATTCTATGACTAAATTGCTATACAGAGCATCTGTTCTTCCATTTACTTTGATCAAACCAATGGAACTAGATTCATATTCTCTGAAATTCGTTAAATCTATACCAAATTTAATAAGAAAATGATTTAACTTTTCTTCGGTGAGTTGTCTTAACTTAGCTTCGGAAGAAGATTTACAAACATTAATCACTTGAAGCATATCTGAGTATAATTTCTCAAACTCTTTTTTCTGAGTACTTATATCAAAAATGTTTTTTCCCATTTCACTCACCTACATTTTACATTGATTAATACTGTTGTTCTTTATAATAGTTGTGTCCTAAAAATAGTTCGTAATTCCGTTTCGTTAAACGAAGGCAACAACGTCATGAATTTACGGTTTCCTTTCTTGAATGCAGGTTTTCGAATTGCGTATAACTCGGTTATATCTGAACTCTTGTTTGTATATCCATCTATTTTGGTATGATATACGAAGTATACTTCGCATATACTCCCCTCTGTGTGAACTCTTTCAGGCCTGGCAAGAAACTCCGTGGACGAATGATGAAGCGTTTGTGGTGGTGTTGGTGGTGATGAAACCTGGGAAGAATTGAAGGGCTACTCAATAGTTCCTTTTTGTGCCTGTATCCGTTTATTGATCAACGGGGAAAAATGCCCTGCATAGCGCTGCTGAATCTCCCCATCCCGCCAGTCCCTTCCCGTCACCTTCCCCCTGCACAGGACGGAGCCGCACCGGCAGTCCCAGGGTGAAACGAAGTCCTCATCTGCCTCGAAGAGCGCGCAATCGATGGTGAGTTCCTCTCCTGTCTGGATGTCCCTCCTAGCTGTGAGGGTGTAGGCATCGGCCATCCAGGTGTTGGGGTCGCAGGAATGATTGATGGCGTAGTTCTCGCTGTTCTCGGTGGTCTCGTAGCTGAAGACGTCATCGTCCCACTGCATGGTCCCTTTGCCCTGCTCCCTGGCCTTCATGGCACCTGCTTCGTCGGTATAACAATCTCCCCAGATGAGAACTGTCTCCCCTTCCCTGAAATCAGCTGTCGCGAACATCCCTTTTCCATGGATGGGGCTGGACATGACCTTGATCTTCGGGCTGAGCCATGTCCTGTGCGTTTTCTTCATGGGTACTATTCTTCCTGCTTGCCAGATCAGGGTATATCATGTTGTGGTGGGGGGTGGTGTGTTCGGGATGGTTGATGGTACTGAAACGTGAAAACGAGGTTGATTTTTCTCTCAACCCTGACCTACAACACCCCACCACCCCAAACCCCTATCTCATCAATCTCCAATAACCATCAAAACATCCCCTGCCCCCACCAGGTCACCCTCTGAAACCCTGACTTCCCGAACAACACCATCCCTGCTGGAGAATAGTTCGTTCTGCATTTTCATGGCCTCCAGCACCAGGATGGGAGTGCCTGCCTTGACAACATCACCTTCTTTTACCTTGATCGAGACCACGCTCCCGGGCATGGGTGGATAGACCATCTCTTCCCCGCTTGCTGCCTCGCCCATGGCTTCCCTGGCCATCTGGTCCCCAGGTTTTGCAGCAGCCGAGTACCAGGACGGTTTTCCCCGTCTCAGATTCCTCACTTCCACCCTGTGTTTCAGGCCATCCACAGATACATGTCCTCCATCCAGTTCCACCCTGCAGTTCTTCCCATCGAGCTGGATGTCCATTCCCTCGCTATCCTTTTTCACCTCGGCCTGGTATATCTCCCCGTCCACCCTGACGATCACGAGCTTGCCAATACCAATCTCCACATTGTAGGGCTTTCCGTCAATGAGAAGTTCGAACTTCATCAGCGGGGCCTCCTGGCGAGCTGTTCATATCTTCCTGCCATCTTCCATTTGCTGACGGGCTGGAAACCCCTGGCCTTCTCCTTTTTCTTCAGGTAGGCTGTGACCCCCTCCTGTGACATGGCAAGGGCCACCGAGACCACAGCAGCCTTCCTGGCCATCTCCCTCTTGTGCCCCGCCCCTTCTTCCCTGAGCTGCTCAGCGATCCCTTTCCTGGTGATGAAGCTCGTATCTATGTCTCCTTTCCTGAAGCACGAGTCCTCCAGCACCTTCAGATGGAAGGGGATGTTGGTCTCGATACCCTCGACGCTCATCTCCCTCAGTGCCCGTTTCATCCTTGCGATTACCCTGTCCCTGGTGTTTGC
>CAZYTI010000504.1:0-4192 GCA_964650065.1 uncultured bacterium | reverse complement strand
CTTCTTGATATTGGATTGGAAATTGCGCAATGCTCGATTTGACATAGGTCCTGCCGGATCGATCATGTGGCTCATATAAAGTGTATCTAATACACTGATGGGATATTTCTGAAAAAGTGAATCTTGCAGTTGAGGAATGCGTTCCGAATTTTGTAATACATCACTTCGCATTGTGATTGCTTCTTCAAAAAATGCATCGACATTCCGGATGGATTCGGTGATTTTATTGTCTCGAATAATAAAGATGGGGAATGTTTTTTGAACCGCCAGATCTCGATCCACCTGAAGCTCTTCGGGTGTCTTTAAAATTTCAAAATCATAAGGCGCCACGATTCGTCTCGTACTGATACTTCCCTCTGTCATATCGGCAAACTGGAGCGATCTGCCACGAGGAAACATGGGCACCAAAATGATAACGAGCACGCCCGCAATGATCCATCGGAGCCACACCCGTTCCTCCCTCGTTTGCCAAAATTTGAGTTGACCATTACGCCGCTTCCATCCTTGAAAGAATTCAATGATTCTGTCAGGGAACTTCATGTGTTTGTTCCTTCCTCCGAATGATTCGATTGATACGACTCATATGCTTGAATAATAGCCTTTACCAAATGATGCCTTACCACATCCATCTCATCCAAATAAGCGAAACCGATATCTTCGACTCCCTTTAAAACCGTCTGAATATGAACCAGGCCTGACAGGATTCTGTTGGGTAAATCGATCTGTGTGACGTCCCCCGTAACGATCGCTCTTGAGTTTATCCCGATACGAGTCAGGAACATCTTCATCTGCATGGGTGACGTATTTTGTGCCTCATCTAAAATCACGAAAGCATCGTTAAGGGTCCGTCCCCTCATATATGCGAGGGGTATGATTTCGATAATTTTACGATCGACGTAACGCTTCATTTTATCAGAGGGCAGCATGTCAAAAAGAGCATCGGTGAGAGGTCTCAAGTAGGGATCGACTTTCTCCATCAAATCTCCCGGAAGAAAACCCAGGCTCTCCCCGGCCTCTATTGCAGGTCGTGTGAGAATAATTCTTGAGACTTCCTTTGCCTGCAGCTTCGCCAAAGCCATGGCTACGGCAAGGTATGTCTTACCCGTCCCTGCAGGACCCACCACAAAGATGATATCATTGTGCTTCGCAATTGAATAGTATGTCTCCTGCCCTTTTGTCTTTGGTCGGATAATACCCTTTTTGCCGTAGAAAATAACACTGGACTCCCGATCGAGTCCCTTAGACACATCTCCCCCACCCGATTTCACCACATCGATGACCGTCTTGACATCTCTTCGATCCAAAGGACCGTTTCTCTGAACAAGGAATATCAATTCTGTAAACAGTCGCTTAAGGATGTCTAATTCCTGAGCGTCACCATTGAGAATAACCTCGTCGCCTCGAACGGTGATTTTTGAAGCAAACGCATCTTCTATCAGATGGAGATATTCATCATGAGAACCAAATAAATGGAGTTGTTCCACTCCTTTGAGAATTATTTTTCGTTTTTCCATATGTACAAAATATAAATACTCAAATAGACATAAGGTCTACCACAATTAGCCTTACGCCCCATATAAAAAAGCCCCCAGTCCACGAAGGATTTCACGGAAACCGGGAGCTTTATGACAATCATGAATTATGCAATCATTCTATATTTAATGTTCGCATGAAATGCGAGCCATCCCATCCACATCACGCCGAAGCCTATCTGCCAGGAATTTTCAACACTTGATGCGGATAGATGACATTGGGATCGGTAATAAGGTCCTTATTGGCCTCGTAAATACTCGTCCATTTCGTAGGATCGTTGAACACTTTGGCCATCCCTGCAATACTTGACAGATATTCGCCTTTCACGACCAGGTATTCATCTTTTCCGACACCCCTGGCGATCCTCAAATTTTGGTCTGCGAAAATAAGTTCGGGATCTTTAATTTGATCCTTATTTACACAGTAGATACGTATCCATTGATAAGGATCGCCATAGATCTCATCCTTTTTGGAGATCTTCCAGAGATAATCGCCCTTCACGACGATATATTCGTCGTAAATATTGGCCGGCATCTTCGCCTTCAATGCGGCGATTTTTCCATCGATCGCCATCAATTTATTTTCCATCTCTGTTAAAAACGCAATTTTACTCTGCTTTTTCTCTTCGAGGCGTTTCTCAATGTCCTCCAGGTCATCTCGACGCTTGAACAGCTCTTCCGGAGAAAGGGCGGCCAGTCCATCGACCTCTCTTTCTATTGATGCGAGCGCATTCCGGTATGCATCCACACCGGCTTTGTTGGTTCCCAGCATGGCATAAATCTCATCCCATGTGGCATTAATTTGACGCTGGGTTTCGTCGATCTGATTCTTCAAATCTGCGATATCAGCATCCAATTGATCAAGCTGCATTGTTGCCAATTGAGTTTGATAATTATCCATTTCGATTTTTCGTTCTTGGCTGAATGCACTGTTATTTATGACGAGAAGCAGAATGAAAAGCAATGATAAAAGACATACAATTTTACCTTTTGTCTTCATCCTCTTACCCTCCTTAGTTATAATTTTGAACCTACCTTTTCCTTCTCGGCCTGAACATTTCTAAGTTCGTCCTGCTTCTCTGCCAACTTACGTTGCAGTTCGGCTTTCTCTTGTTCTTTCTCTGCAATCTGCTTCTCTAAGGATGATACAGCAGTGCTTGATTCATCCAGAGCATTCAGTTGTTCCTCGTTTGCATAACGGGTACACCCTGAGAGCACGAGAGAAGTAATGATAACCAGAGCGAAAAGAGCCAAAATGAAATTCCGTACTCCTCTAATCATTCCCTACACCTCCTTTTGCTTTTAATTACAATAGCTTAAAATTATCCAAAAAAGTATAACAAAAAAAAGCCACATTGTCAAGTAAAAAAATGGGATGGAAAGACTTCGCCACAGTATAACTGTAAATCCGGTCTCCCATTAGGTTTTCAAATCTATCTTCAGTCCCAGTTCTCTGAGTTGGCTGGCGTCGACTTCTGATGGAGAACCATCCATCAGAGACAGAGCACTGGTCGTTTTGGGGAAGGCGATTACTTCTCGAATAGAATCCTCTCCCGCGAATAACATAACCATCCGATCAAAACCAAAAGCAATACCTCCATGGGGTGGTGCACCGTATTCCAGGGCATCCATTAGAAATCCGAATTTCCTCACCGCCGTTGCTTCATCAAATCCAAGAACCTGAAACATCTTTTCTTGAATCGACCGGTTATGGTTACGGATGCTGCCTCCGGCGATTTCCGAACCGTTCAATACCAGGTCATAAGCTTTGGCTCTCACCTTACCCGGATCAGATTCCAGAAGCTTAAAATCATCTTTCTTTGGAGAAGTAAACGGATGATGGCAGGCAACATATCGACCCGCTTCTTCACTCCATTCCAACAGGGGAAAATCGACGATCCAAACGGGAGCAAAAGAAGTTTTATCTAACATGCCAGAATCTCCGGCAATTTTCAACCGAAGACTCCCCAGAACATCACAGCATACCTTCTCCTCCCCCGCGACCAGGAATAGAACGTCGCCCGGGACACCGTTACACTGTCTTATTATCTTGTCCATGATGTTTGATGGCACAAACTTGGAGATTGCAGAATGAAATTCACCATCCCTTAACTGGATGGTGATCAGACCTTTCGCCCCATAGTTCTGAACAAAATGTGTCAGTTCATCAATCCGTTTTCTCGAAAGGGAGCCTATTCCTTCCCATCGAATCCCCCGCACCTTCCCCCCCTTACTGACCGCTTCGCTGAATATTTTAAATCCCGACTTTTCTGCCAGATCGCTCAAATCGACAATTTCCATACCGAATCGAATATCCGGACTGTCGGTACCATACCTCTCCATGGCTTCATCATAACGGATTCGGGGGAATGGAATCGGAACTTCGTGTTGTAATATCTCCCGAAAGAGCCGCGCCATCAAACCTTCAACCATATTGAGCACATCTTCTTCATCAATGAATGACATTTCCACATCGATCTGAGTAAATTCGGGTTGACGATCGGCCCGCAGATCTTCATCTCGAAAACACCGGACAATCTGAAAATATCGATCATAGCCGGCCACCATGAGAAGTTGCTTGTATGTCTGAGGCGACTGAGGTAGAGCATAAAATTTTCCCTTCTGAAACATTTTTGTAGTTAATATTATTAAGAAATTTA
>CAZYTI010000503.1:0-4196 GCA_964650065.1 uncultured bacterium | reverse complement strand
CGGGAGGGGAAGCCAGACGAGGGGATGTGGGTGGCGATTACTCGATTCTCAGGAAATTGGAGGCGAATGGCCATATAGAAATATGGGAACGGGAGGTATTCCGAGACGCGTATTCAGGTCTGGATCCGAGCCCGAACCAAATCACGGCATTGACAGAAGAACAGAATCGGGTTATTTCGCAAATTGAACCGATGTTAAATAATGAGTTCCGCGTGTTTCTTCTGCATGGCGTTACTGCGAGCGGAAAAACACAGGTCTATTTGGAGACGATCCAGAAAGTGCTTGATCAGGGAAAGACAGCTTTGGTTCTGATTCCGGAGATCTCCCTCACACCCCAAGCTGTTCATCGGTACAGGGGAAGATTTGGTGACAGGGTTGCTGTACTTCACAGTCGCATGTCTCCCGGAGAACGGTATGACTCATGGCGAATGATACGGGAAGGGAAGTGTGATATTGCCCTCGGCCCTCGTTCTGCGGTTTTTGCTCCATTGAAAAATCTGGGACTCGTTATTGTTGATGAGGAGCATGAGACATCGTATAAGCAGATCGATCCTGCCCCTCGATATCATGCCCGGGATGTGGCGGTTATCCGGGGGAAATTTCACAATTGTGTCGTCATTTTAGGATCGGCCACACCGAGTATCGAGTCCTATTACAATAGTTTAAATGGAAAGTATACACTTTGTCAATTGTCCCACAGGGTAGATCACATACCTTTGCCTCTGGTTAATCTGGTAGATCGGAATGAAAAAAATGTTAAGAAGGACAATGGTGTTATTTCTCCTCTTTTACGAAAGGAAATGTCAAAGCGATTGGAGAGGGGAGAACAGGTGATTCTGTTGCAAAATCGCCGCGGATATGCACCATTCTTACGCTGCAGTGGTTGTGCGACTATCGAGGAGTGCCCCAATTGCGATATTACTCTGACATATCATCAGAAAGATCACCGACTTCGATGCCATTATTGTGGATTTCAAAAATGGGCCTCAGACACCTGTCCAAGCTGCGGTGGTGCTACGTTACAATACCGAGGTATCGGCACACAACGCGTCGAGGAGGAGATCCACCATCTTTTTCCCAAAGCAGAACTCTTGCGCATGGATCAGGATACAACACGCCGTAAGGGATCTCATGACCGGATTATCATGGCGTTTGAGAAAGGGAAGGGAGATGTGCTTTTGGGAACCCAAATGGTGGCCAAGGGACACGATTTTCCAGGTGTGAATTTAGTGGGAATCATTTCTGCGGATACGGGTCTCCATTTTCCTGATTTTCGATCGGGAGAAAAAACTTTCCAGTTGTTGACCCAGGCTGCAGGCCGGGCAGGCCGACGCGATGTCAGGGGGGATGTGATTATTCAAACATACTCACCCGAAAGTCCCATATTGAAATTTGCCATGAAGCAGGATTATGTTCAATTTTATCAGTGGGAGATCGAACAGAGAGAGGAACTCGGTTATCCACCATGGGGGCGTCTGGTGGCTGTCCGATTCAAAGGCGTGGAAAAAGATAGGGTTGCGAAGGCTGCTCAATTATTTTCAGAGCTCATCGGTACCGGTGATTATTTCCAACGATTGGGACCCGCTTCCTCTCCGCTTTCACGAATTAAACGTTTGTTTCGTTATCAAGTGATATGCAAAGGCAATGGGCAATGGGATCCTTCCGGAAGAAAGCTCAGAGCATGTATCCGGAAAACCATGATCCGGTACCTGGAGGGAAGGCATTTTCCTGATGTCAGGGTGGGGATTGACGTGGACCCTATGGACATGTTATGAGCCATCTCATTTTCATTTTGTAAAGAGGCGACTTCAAACTGTAATGAAAATGTTAAAAAATAGTAGGATAGCGCGAATTGGCTCATTTTTTGCAAATAGTGATAAGACAGGAGAAAGACGGTGCGAATAGGTATTTTTTCTGATGTTCATGGGAATAGTGAAGCATTGGAAGTTGTTTTAAATGCACTGCAGACCGATGGAGTCGATGTAATTTATTGTTTGGGCGACCTGGTTGGTTACGGGCCTGATCCCAATCAATGTGTCGAGATGGTCCTGGAGGCAGCCGATAGCGTTCTCATGGGAAATCACGATTTTGCAGCCCTGGGATCCATGCCGATGACCGATTTTAATATCTTTGCCAAGCAGGCCATGGAGTGGACACGAAGTGTATTGAGTCCTCAGTCCATTGAAAGGCTGAGCGGATTACCATTTTATATGACAGGAAACGGTGCCACATGGGTACATTCGAGTCCAGAGGACCCAGAAGCGTGGGAGTATATCATTTCAATGGGCGATGCTTTTTGCAGCTTTAAGTCATTGGACACGTCACTGTGTTTTGTGGGGCACTCTCATGTTCCAGGTATATTTACACAAGATGAAAATGGTGACGTCGATATATGTGAGACACCACAGATGATTATCGACGAAAACAAGAGATACATCATCAATGTAGGCAGTGTAGGGCAACCACGAGATGGTGATAATCGGGCCTGCTGTGGGGTTTTGGATACAGAGGAGAAACTGTATATTCTTAATCGTGTTCCTTATCCCATTGACACTGTTCAAGAGAAGATGGAAAAGGTCCAACTCCCTCCGTTTCTCATAGATCGGCTATCGACCGGCATCTAAAAGATGTCATTGAGGAATTCAGACATGGACAGGTTCAAACAAAATCGAGATGAAATGGATGTGGTGTTATCGACAGAGCAGTTTCAAGAGATCTCAGAATGCCTATCGCGATTGGCGGAAAAACTGCGTGTCATTGCTATTTTTTTAATCAATAACAGTGGTGGACTGGTTGCCCAGAAGGTGTCGGATCGATGGAAGGGAGATTCTACGCTTTTATCAACGTTAACGGCCGGTAGTTATTCGGCATCAAGAGAGATGGCGCGTCTTCTGGGTGAAGAAGCAAATTTTAAAATGGTTCTTCACGAGGGGAAGCAACAAAACGTTATTGTTTCATCGATAGATAAAGATTTTTTCTTAATTGTTGTTTTTGAAACCGGTGTGGCTATTGGTATGGTTCGGCTCTTTACCAAGAAGACAATTGAGCATTTACATCCCATCCTGTCGAGACGCGGGATGGGGCAGGTCCGAATGGAGCAGGTGATCGATCAGCGGTTCCAGGCGCTCTTGGGCGAAGAGTTAGACCGATCCCTCAAGGAAATATGACAGACAAGAAGGATGAGAGAAGGGTGACCTATGTTTATTCATTGGGCATTACGTGAAATCCACTTGAAGATTGTATATTATGGCCCCGGTCTAAGTGGTAAGACAGCCAATCTTCGTTATATTTATTCTCATATAGATCCTGCTTTAAAAGGTGACCTCATCATGTTAAACTCCCGAGAAGAGAGAACGATTTTTTTTGATTTTCTCCAATTAGAGGTCGGAAGAATCGATGAGAAAACACCCAAATTCAACCTGTACACAGTCCCAGGACAGGTAAATTACGACCTTACCCGGAAAATAGTATTAAATGGCGTCGATGGTCTCGTTTTCGTTGCCGATTCTCAGAGAGAGATGATGGACTCCAACCTGGATACCCTCCTGGATCTTGAAAAGCACCTGATCCAAGATGGAAAATCATTGGAAAATTTTCCCTGGATACTACAGTATAATAAGCGTGATTTGCCCTCTGCAGAGCCCGTTGAAGAAATGGAAAAGAAATTAAATTTTTTTGGTGTCCCCTCTTTTGAGGGCGTCGCAACACAGGGGAAAGGTGTATTCGCCAGCTTAAAAGAGGTCATTAAATTGGTCGTTCACCAGGTGCAATCCCAATTGGAAGAAAAACAGAGAATGAGAGCCTGATGATGCATCGTGACGAATATGATTCAACTGAAAATATCCCGGTGCAAGCGAAAATCGAAGCAGTCATGCAGGAATTCTTTAATGAAGGACGATGGGAAAGTATTTTTCTGTTTTCCTCTGAAGGCCTCGTCATGGCGAGTTACGGACATTCACCAGGGACCGAACAAGAAATTCTCTTGGAATTTAATTTTTCATTGAGTAATATAGTAAAATTGTTGGACGAGAATGTTCCGATTAAAGAGGTGGCTGTTCGAGGTAAAGCGGGCAAGAGACTTGTTTTTCGTTATTTCGATGCGTGGGGGGAGAAATTGGTCTTGGCGGCCGTGGTATCCGGAAAGAGAGGATTTCAAAGAGCCATAGGCAGACTCGTTAAGCTTATAAGTAGTCTGG
>CAZYTI010000502.1:0-4201 GCA_964650065.1 uncultured bacterium | reverse complement strand
TATTCAATGTCTATATCTGATGTATCGTTGTAAGTTATTTTTATTTTACCTAAATTATCTAAGATTGCCTTAATCACTATAGCGAGCGCTAATATTGTTGCAGCCGGTATAATAAATATCATATTTCCCATGATTGCCTCCTTCTGTTTTAATTGTCCGATACAGTCAAATAGACACACCTAAGGGTAAAAAGTTACAATATTTTTTTGTCGCATTTTTTATGCAACCTATGTAAACTTCGGGTGTCTATTTTATCATGGAGCATCCTGAAATCGATCATGCGGTGGTAAAAAAAATCATTGATGGTCAGCCGGAAGATTTCCGGATTATCATAGAACGATATCGGAAATTGGTTTCTCATATCACGTATCGGCTGGTGAATAACGAAACGGATCGGGAGGAGCTGGGTCAAGAAATCTTCATCAAGATTTATCAGAATCTGTCCTCTTTTCGGTTTGAATCGAACCTGGCCACATGGATCACAAAAATTGCCTATCATGCCTGCTTGAATTATTTGAGGAAAAAGAAGATACCCCTGTATGAAGATCAGATTACGAACCACAGTGACGAAGAGGAGGAAAGTGGTATTGAAAAGGTTTCGTCCCAAAATGGTCTTCAGGATGAGATCATGGCCGAAGCTGAAATGAAAAACTTTCTTCATGAAGGAATCCATTCACTCCCGGTTCAGTATAAAAAGATCATTACATTTTATCATCTTGATCACATGAGCTATCAGGAAATTGCTGAAACCATGGATTTGCCGGAAGGAACGGTAAAGAGCTACATGTTCCGGGCTCGAAAAATCCTAAAGGAGCGTCTCTTAACGAAATACCAGTTGGAGGAGATATGTCCATAGATCATTTAAGCGACAAAGAACTGCAGTCCTATCTGGACGAAATGCCGATAATTAACAAGGCTGCCGTTGAGCGTCATTTGCAGTCGTGCATACACTGCCGTCGTCAGCTGACAGCTTATCTACTCGTTCATGAAGAATTCCATGCCGAACCGGAAAAAGCCTTCTCCCGGGATTTCGAGGATGTCGTTATGAAAAGAATCTATAGAATCGGGAGCTGGCGATTCAAAGTGAAAAACTATTTGCTGTTTTTCTTTTCGATCACTTTCTGTATCTCTGTGGGGATTTATGGAATCCTGATAACACAACACAGAAGTATTGTCAATAAGGCTTTTCACGATAGCTGGAACAGTTTGAAGTTGTTACTTCATGATGGTTTAATAGGAAGTGAATGGTTAAGAGGAACCATTGAAATTATTCTGTTCGCTGGGATTATCCTGTTATTTTTTGGCTTTTTGGACAGAATTTTTTTATATCCAAAAGGACGTAAGATGACCATGTTTCAATGCACCAAAGGTTCGATCTAAAATATCTTCCTTTTTTTCTTTTTCTATTTTAGACGCATACATTTCGATGGCTCCCTCAATGATATTCTTTTTTGAGGTATTCAATAGACGTGCTAAGAGGTGTTTGATCCATTGCACTCTCGGTGCAGCGCTTCACCTCTTTTGTGATTTTCTTAGGGGTGATATTTTCAAATATTATTTTATCACAATTATTAAATCGGGCCAATGCCATCAATTTCTTCGTAAATGGGAGAAGAAACGCATCAAAAGAATCGAATTGGGATTCAAAGACCAGATTACGTATGATAAAGATCTTCTCCTTTCGATTGGCTTTTGAATCCAACCTCCCGACGAAATTGTCACCCCAGAGGATGGGCAGGACAAAATAGCCGTACCGTCTTTTGTCGGCGGGCACATAGCATTCCAGAGTGTACTCGAAGCCAAACATACGTTTCGTCCTGGCACGCTGAATGATGCAATTGTCAAAAGGAGAGAGAATGTAGACGTGGGATGATGCCTTTTTAAGGTGGGAGACATTCTCGATGATCTCCGACAGTGCATAATACTCCGTACTTTCTTCTTCAATCGTGACCGGGATCACCTCCCTCGCTTCCATGAGATCGTTGAGAGATTTAGAAATGACTTGTCTATTGGCGATTTGAAAGTCTGAATCTCTGGCCGTATCTGGCTGCATATATTTTAGAATATCTCTTTCCTGGGCGACACCAAATGCAGCAAGGGTTCGGCGTACTAAATATTGTCCCAATTCGTCCTTGTCCGGCATTGAGGTGTCGATATTCCCGGGAAGCACCCGTTCCGTCAGATCGTAAATCTTTTGAAAATTGTGCCGGTGGGTCACCATGAGATCCCCTCTCCAGAAGAGGAATTCCAAAGCCACTTTGGCCGGCTTCCAGTTCCACCAGGATGCCCCTCGATTTTCTGATGATTTTTTAAAATCCTTTGAACTCAGCGGTCCCTCTTTCCTGATGCGTTCCAGAACTTGATCGAGGAGTGGTGCACAGTTCTCCAATTGGTTCTTGATCCACTTGTTGGTTGGATTGTGAAAGTTACGCATGCGAGGCAGACAGAATCGATAATCGGACATAGGCATGTAGGACATGGCGTGCCCCCAATACTCGAATATACGACGATCGATGGTCTGAAGGTGATGAAGCATTTCCTCTTTATAATCGTTTCGCCGAGTCCAAAGCGTGTGGTGGTGGGATCTTTTGATAACGGCGATGGTATCGATTTGGATATAACCCAAACGGTCGATGGTTTGAGCGATACCATCTTTTCCTCGTGCCAATTTTGTTTTACCATTCAGCAGTTGGGCATGTAAAATCAACCTTCTGGCCAACTCGGACGTGATCTTTACTTGCTTCATGTCAGAATCCGTTGAGCCACGTCTCTGCATTTTTTCGGACTATCTTATCGACCACCTTACGCGGCAGTTTGAGTCCCTGGAATTCACCGTCAATGAGCCGACTCGTCAGCAGTTCATCTGTAGTCAAGTACCGCCAATCATTCAGCCATGTGGTGTGGAGCCTTTTTTGTAAATCCTCAAGGCGTCCCCCTCCGCTATCGCCCAAATCGGTGCCGTACAATATTCGGTCCTGGTATGTGATGAAAAAGTTCCTGACCTTGTCCCTGTGACTTTTTCATGGGGACCTTTCCTGAAATATTTATCTTAGCCTAAAAAAAATGACCGTAAAGACACAGCGATGCACAGTATTATTGTTTTACCGGAAAATTACCGTTATAAACGTCCTTGATAAAATCAATGACACCCTCCATGAAAATCTCCTGATCGTCCCACATGGCCAGATGACTTCCGTTGGGACAATACAGGTATCGGCCGTTCCGGACCAAGTGGCTCATTTCTTCCATTTCCTTGGGATGCATGGTGTCCCATCGAGCCCCGACTGTCAATGTGGGCACAGTCAGGCGAGATAATTTATCCCATACAGACCAGTCCTTCAAGATACCTCCTGGTACGAACTCACTGGGCCCCTGCATATATTCATACACATGCTGATTGATATGGGCAAAGCTTCTCACAAGAGGCTCCGGCCATGGATCCAATCGACAGAGATGTTTGGTGTAATAAGCGTTGAAAACCAGATCGACGTATTCAGGATTCTGGTAATCCGCCCTGGACTCGTGAACTTCCAGGGAATCGATGAGGGTCGGACGTAATTGATTGCGTAATTCTGCATTGTAGGTTGCATATTTGGGAAAACTGGCGGTCATATTGCAGATGATGAGTCCTTTGAGATGTCTCTGATACTTCAATGCATACTGCATGGACAGCATGCCACCCCAGGAATTGCCCAGCAGGTAGAAGTTGTCTCTATTCAGCCCCAGGGCCTGGCGAACCTGTTCGACCTCTTCCACAAAACGTTCTATGGTCCAGAGTGCATCATCCTCGGGCTTATCGGAACGATAAGACCCCAATTGGTCGTAATGGTAAAACTCGATGCCTGCCTGGGGGAAGAAGCTTTCGAAACACTCCATGTATTCATGGGTCGCGGACGGTCCCCCGTGGAGCAGTAAGACCTTCATCGGGCTGTTCCCAAAACGCTTGGTCCAGACTTTATATCCTTCTTTCAACTCGATCATCCGGACACCGCCGGCCTGCACATTGCCGGGTGTTTTGAAATTGAGATATTCACAATCTCCTGGAAATACCTGCTCAGACTGCTGATTACATGCCGTGAAGCACAAAACCCCGATGATTGTGAAGCACACGAGGGTGTGAATCCATTTTCTGTCCATGAAGTTTGTTTTACCCATTTGAAATCCCTCCTTTAAGTTTGGATAAATACACAAGTCCCGTTAT
>CAZYTI010000501.1:0-4203 GCA_964650065.1 uncultured bacterium | reverse complement strand
ATCGGGATCGCCATCGGTATCAGAATACGTATCGTCATTCCCCGAATAATAGACTATTTCAGATTCTTTCACAGAGTAACTCCGTCCTCCCATTTTGGTGAGCATTGCAACTATCCTGTCAAGTAAAATTTTACCTTGATGATTCTGTTCGGCGCTTATCGTTTCACTGGCCAAGACCATCTTGTACAAATGACATTGTTCCCTCTTCGATTCCGATTCCGATACCGATACCGAATTCCGTCGGCTTTGCATGAAACTTTTGACACTACCTGATGAACTCACAATCATCATTTTATTCATTTCATGTATTTCATATGAATCATATCGATCATTGAACTGTAGTCTTTTGCCTTAAAAATGGTCCAGGGATGTGACGGAAAGTCTTTAAGATAAGGTTTCTGCCATTTATATTCCGGATGTGCTTCAAGAAACGGTTCCGCTAAAAATGGAATTTCACAGGAATGTCCAAACTTAGCATCGAATTTCATCTGAGAAGCCCATTCCGAATCCGTGACTTTAGCGTCAATGGCACCGCCAGGGTAGTACGGATCCCAGCCCCATTCCGGGAGACCGTATGGATCGTATTCCACATGTCCGCACAAGGTACGGCTGCTTGGATTGTATGCCTCTTCGTAACTGTCATAGTGATCGCTCAGAAATCGTCTGGCCAAGGTTCTGTCAATTTTCCCATAATTCTCTCGCATGAGCTGCTGCCATCTCGCCCATCGACCATTCGGGGAAGATGTCATCTTATTATAATCCATGCCGGTCGCTTCCTCTTTACGGACCTTCGAATCTTGAGCCACATTCGATCCTGTATAGTACCCGTCAAAGGTTCTCCAGAGTTTTGGATTTTTAAGTGCTAATTCCAGGCGTGCAATCTCACCCGTTTTAGTATCTCCAATCAGCCAGTCGTTGGCATATCCACCATTGTTTCCTTCACTCATTATTTCAACAAACGTGTCAATGGAGCTGCCGTATTGAAGGGCTTTCCTGATCCGATGGAATTCCGGTATTCCTTCAGGAGTGAATCCTTCAAATCCACTCATGGTTGTCTCTGCAACGACCAGTCCGGCACTGTTAATCCAAAAATCGGTACCTCCGAAAATCCAACCCGGAAAAGACTGGGTAATAAATCGATACCCTGTATCTGGATTCATATCCAGAATGATGTTCCATTTATGGCAAAACATGTATTCGTACCATAAATTGTGTGCAACCACTATTCTGCCATCATAGGTTGCGTTCCCTGTAGCGATGAATGCACTGCAGGAGCCGTGTGCTTGCGTATTGGGAAGATAATACCAGGCAAGATCGATCCACCCGTTATATGCGGTGATGTCTATACGATCATATTGGGTCACACCTGCTTTTTTCATGCCTGCAACAATACCATCAATTTCATCCCTGTATTCTTTATCCATGACAGGCCAGAACATTTCTTGAGCGGCCTCCCGGTAAAAATCCCACTTCTTCTCAGTCGTTTTCTCTAAATAATAGGATATAATTTCGATGGTTTCATCTACATGCCCGGCCAATAAATAACCATTCTGGAAACCCCTTTCAAACGGCCCTCCCTCGGCATAAAAATAAATCCACCCATCCTGTTCATACGTATCCGCCTTATCAATCCATGCTTTTTCTTCGTTAGTCAGAGTTTCCTGGGTGAGTACCGGCCTGCTTATTAAAAGAAAGATAAAACTGGTTAAAATGAAGGTTCGCATCGTTCTCTCCTGTGATATAGACATCACCTTTTTGCAGAGTCTGACATTAATGAATAATATGTAGCTCCGTGGGCGGTGGAGCAAAATACTCAACGCCGCGCTCGGTGACCATTGCCCCATCATGAAATTGTAAAGACAAATATCTCCCTTCACCCCATTCAGGCATCGGCACATAGACCCAGTATTCAAAATAGAAGTGGTGATTGAGTGGGAGCGGCACGTCCCGTTGCCAATCCGGACCTAATGGAGCGATCCTTGGGGCATAATTCCCCTTTCCTGCGGCATGCAAGTCGAGAGGAACCTGGGTTTTTTCAGGATCGAGATCTTTGTTAAAGATTTGCCTGTTTACATAGATAAATCCTGCATCCTCAATTTTGCGCTTGAGGATTTCAAGAGTTTCACCTGCAGTACGGCCAACCTTGATGTTATCTTCTAAAATTTTACGGACTTTCAACGCATCCGCCCAGGCTCTTTTGATCTTTGGTGGCGGTTCAGTCTCGCCTTCACGGAGCACATAGCCGTATGTGATCAGGTCCTCATAGAAGTTCCCGAATTTCCACTTGGGGTTCATAAAGTGGTGGCTTTGATTTCCCATGAGTAATTGGATCAGGTCGCCTCTATTGATCACATAATCACCTCTTTTTCTGTTTCCGTCTTCCATATTCCGGGCAAAACCGCCAGTCTCAAGACTGCGAAGTTTTGTTTCACCCGGAACGATACTATTGTAGTCTTTCTCTAATAATTCTGAACTCCACTTACGTATTTTCTTAAACATTTCAATTTCACTCGGTATCCGTTGCGATAAGTAATCATATGCCAAATATTCAGACGAAACCAATCTCTTCGTATATTTCTTACCAAGAACTTTGACCAACAACTTGTAATCCGTATACGAAATGCCATCGGGTCGTTCCCTGGGGAGCTCATACTCCACGGGAAGTCCCATTGCTTCCAGGTAATTTACAGCGATGCGTTGGGGGTTCCGTTCGGCAACAAATTCTCCGACACCCTTAAATCGGTAATCCAATTCTGTTTTCGGGCCTCCCGGCATTTCTCTCCGTGAAAATGCTTCGGCGATGATATCGTAGGCTCCGCATTCTTCAACTACATCCACATAGCGGATTCTACCGAATAAATCTCCTCGGGCGGGGCTTTTCCATCGATGACCGATAACCGCCCGTTCGATTCGGTTACCGCCGCGGTCTGTAAAAACGAAGACACCGTTGTTGCCGCCCAATTCATCACTCATGGGATCAATAGTACCATCTCTCAGCACATGAATCCACATGTCGATCTTGTGCTCCCTCATGATTTGTGGTATAATGATGTTAAACTTGTCCCTGCGAATCTGATGAATCAATTCTTTTACATTGTCCTCTTCCTGAACCTGTTGAGTGGACAATGCTGTAACAGCCGATTCGGATTGGACATTTGCCGCACTGAACAGGCCCAAAACCATGGACACTGTAAGAATTGCAAAAAAAATGTATCGGGTCAACATCAGAAACCTCCTTCATCAAAAGATGATTATGTGGTGGATCTTATTTAATAAGAATAAGCTTCTTTTGCAGTGGATATAAATACTCGACTCCTTTTTCTCCTTTTTCTTTGCTGCATATAATTGAATTCATAGAGAACCACAGGCTATTTAATTATACGAATTCCCTGGTCTGGTTTATAGGGAAAAACCACTCCACTTTTGGTAACAACCGCACCATCATGGAATGCTATGTATAAATGTTTTCCTTTACCCCATTTGGGCACAGGCATGTGAACCATGTACTCAAAAGTAAATGTATGTAACACCGGGATTTTCATATTCCGTACCCAATCCGGGCCTAAAGGAGAAATCCTGGGGCCAACCAATCCACTCCTCGCTATGGCATGACAGTCAAGATGAATCTGAGTCTTTTCAGGATCTGCGCTCTTGTCATAGTGATCAATTGGATTATAATAGTAGCCAGCTTCTTCAATTTTACGAATGAGCAAATTCAGCGTTTCTCCTGCGGTACGGCCTGCTTTAATATTTTCTTTTAGAATCTTCCGTACTTTCATCGCATGTTCCCAGATTTTTCTTATCTCCCGGGGCACGTCAGTTTCTCCTTCCCTGAGCACATAGGCGTTCCCACCTAAGTCCGAATGGAAGATCTGGTTTCCGGCACCGTGGAGTATGGTAAACAGATCGCCCCCCTTGAGCACATACGGTTTAGAATCACCGGCATGAATTTCTCTTCCATCCGGGATCCTGAGAAAGACATTTCCTTCAAGATCACTCAGCTTAGTTACACCCGGCACGACCTTACCAAATTCCCTATCCAAATTGGCTGCGGCTATGACACCGAACTGCGCAGAAAGCTCTATCTCTTCCTTTACCCTTCCTGCCAGATAATCCATAATCAGATATTCTGCCGAACGAACTCTCTTTGCATACTTCTTACCAAGTGTTTCAATCAACAGGTTGTAATCTTTATATGAAATT
>CAZYTI010000500.1:0-4204 GCA_964650065.1 uncultured bacterium | reverse complement strand
TCCACCTGAAATCCCGACCAGGACGCGATCCCCCTTATCTATCATATGATAATCACGAATCGCTTTTTCAAATTTGTTTCGTAATGTCTTATGGAGTCTTGTCATTTACTATCCAAATGATGATGACTATTTCCTCTCGAGAAACTTAAGAATAGCTGGTGATATATCTTCCAACGATCGAATGGTGTCTTTGAGTTCATTTGCTCCTCGTCCCCATAACAACGTCATGACCCTATTCCGCGTGTGGGTCTTCACCGAAAGGTCTTCGATGTTGCCGTGATCACTGGTCAGGATGATCAAACTCTCATCAAGGTCTACCTCGTTCAGTAGTGCTGAAATAAATCTCTCGAGCTTTTCTATTTGGTCAATCGCCCGATTCATGTCCTGGGTATGTCCAATCCGATCAGTCAAAAAATACTCATAAAGAACAAAATCATGCGCTTTCGAAACACGCGCCAATATTCGAGCTGCATCGTTGGCCGAAAAACAGGGGACATCAAAACCACGGGCAATGAGGCTCTCATTGGTAAAATCATGATAGATCGACCGCTCCTGCCGTATATCTTCGATTTTAAAAAAAGGAAGTTCTGCAGAAAGGTTGGCAACGGTGGTCGTGGAAAGCCGCCATTTGGTTTTTTCTTTCAGTTTAAAAAATAGGGGTCGATATGCATTGATAAAAGTAGCACGGCGTCCCATTCCCTTCACACTTTTTAAGATAGAATATTCCCGTAAAACATCACGCAGCCTCTCATTTGGGTATCCCTGGAGATGCCTGCCCAAAAGTTGAGAACAATTGACACCCGTAAGAATTGTTGTTTGTCCGGTCGCACTCTGGGGAAGACCTTCAACACCCAGAGTCGCTTCTGTGGGTACCAAGACGCCCCCGTCATCCCTATGAACCGGTCCATCCCCATGCTCGATACAGGGCAGGTGATGTAAACCCTGTCGTGCACAAGGATTTTTCAGCGAATCATCACTGCCCAGGCCAAATCCATCAATAAAAATCATCAGAATGCTCATCAATAGCCTAAATTTTTAATCATTTGCTGATTCTTCCGCCATTTCTTTTTCACGCGTACCTGAAGGTCCAAGTAGACGGGTCTTCCAATAAATTCTTCAATATGTTCCCGCCCTATTCGGCCCACCTTCTTTAGAGCACGACCGCCTTTACCAATAATGATTCCCTTCTGGGAGTCATGCTCGACAATAATAAACGCCCGAATATAATCTTTCCTTCCGGCTCTCTCTTCAAAAGCATCAATCTGAATGGTCGCAGCATAGGGTATCTCCTCTCCGTAATGAAGAAAAATCTGTTCTCGAATGATTTCAGAGACAAAAAACCGTTCGGGCTCAACGCTGACGATATCCGAGGGATAAAATGGATCTCCCTCCGGTAGTATTTTCAAAAGGAGGGAGATGAGAATGTCCAACCCAATGACTTTCAAAGCCGATATGGGTATAATTTCTTGAAAGCAATCGGTGTCCTTAAAATGGTCTATGAGAGGAAGCAGCTTATCTTTCGAAACAAGGTCAATTTTATTGAGGATCAAAAACTTGGGAACATGGAAATCTCTCAGGGATGTTAAAAATTCGTCATCTTGTTCATGATACCGTGCAGCATCAACCATCATCAAAATAAGATCGGCTTCGTTCATTGTGGATCTTACGGTCTTCATCATGGTTTTCTGGAGTAAATATTTGGGATGCATCATCCCCGGTGTATCTAAAAAAATGATCTGATGGTCCCTATCATTCAAGATACCCAGTATACGATGACGTGTCGTCTGGGGTTTAGGGGTTACAATGGCCAACTTTTGTTGCAAAAGACCATTCATCAAAGTCGACTTCCCTGCGTTTGGTCGCCCCACAATGGTTACGTAACCTACACGAAAAGAGGATGCTTGCTTTTCAATATTATCCATTTCAATACAACCGTCGAATTTTTACATCTTGGAAGTAGTGCTTTAATATTTGGTGGAATCGTTTGCCTGCCAGGGCCATCATGGCAGCTCCGGTCTGGCACATCCCCACACCATGTCCAAATCCGGCTCCCTTGAGAACAAATTCACCCGGAATACCCTGCTTCCAGCCCTGTCTAATAATATAGAAACATGAACTCCAGAGGGTATTCGCTGAAAGCGCTCTTCGGATGTTCAATTCCCGATCAATGGTGAATTCTCCCCTACTTCCGCGTATTTTGAGACGAACGATCCGTCCGGAGACGCCTCTCTCCATGGGAACCAAGTCCAAAATGTCTCCAACATTCCGATCCATTTTTTCCTGTATCAACCTCCTGAGTTCCCATTGTGTATAGCGTTCCTCCCATCGAAAGTACTTTTTGGTATAGTTCAAAGCGGCCGGGAGGTTATCCCGGGTCGTGTTGCAATAAGCAGCCGGTCTGTCATCGATCCACGTTTTAAACTTTCTTTCATTGGTTAAAGGTCCATATCGTCTCAATCGAATCGAACCGTCAAATACTCCCTGTAAATAGGGTTGTGCTTTTCCACCCCAGGCCTTATCCGCATCTTCGCCGTGTCCTCCGCAAACAGCGGAATAGACAGTATGAATGATCTTGCCTCTCAGGGACAGAACCCATCCCCTCGTCCTTCGCACTGCGTCGTCTGTAGAGGAAGACCGCTTCGTAAGACCGCTGTACACCTGGCAATGGACGTCCGCACACACATCGAAAGGATCGTCCAAATGGGAATGGCCTAACTTCGATAACACTTCACTCCGGGCTGCAACAGCCTGAGCCTTCAATGCCTCCGATGGGAATCCGCTGGGCATCTCCGAAGGGATGACACCTTGAAGATACGCCTCTATGGAAAGAATGTTGACCACTGCCAGTCTTCCGTTATTATCCAATTGAAAAACGATGGTTTCAGGATAACTGCGGATTTCTCGGCTTTCCCAGTGGAATCCAACACCTACTGGCACATCATATAGAGTAACGGATGACCCCCTGATGAGGATGGGCTTGGATGACTCGAATGCCTGTCCGTTTCCGAGATTTTTCAGTGTGATGATACCCCTGGCGTTCCGGGCCTTTTCATTGACAATACTCATCTGTAATCGATTCCGAATGGAATCCCTGTAATCAGCTGCATCGTCTTCATTTCTGAAAATCTTTTGAAGAAAAACTCGATAAGAGCGATTGTCATTGACCGTTCTCCCCCCGACACGAAGGGCCTTTCCGGTCTCTTTAATACCCGCATCAAAACCCATTTTCTCGATTTCTCGAGCCCTTGTCCTGGCTCGATCGCCTGTTTCCATCGGCGGTGTTTGAAGACGATAGATGTATTGTGCAGGCTCTGACTGTTTCACCTCAGCCCGCCATCGCCCCCCTTTTACCCCCCTGGCAATAAAAGTTCCATCGTAACTCGTGATCTGAGAAGTATTCAACATTGAAAACTCAATGGCGTTGGTATCCCAGAGGAGGCCCACGCGAATGAGCGGTTCTCGTTTTGGTATTGGCTTCGAAACCTGTTTTACCGCACAGCCAACCAAACAAACACATAAAATGACACAGATCCATCTCAGAATATGCTTCATGAAAGAAGTATCCTTTAGACTCGACATCGCGAACACAAAGTAAAATATTCAAAAATATACCCTTCAACATGTTAAAATGCAAGAGAAAAGGTACAATGAAAAGGAGATCGCAAATGCAACCAATCCAATTCCTTCTTCGTACTGTATTTTGTATCTAAATGGTTAACTCTTTTTCATGGAGGAGAAAAGATGAACTTAGTAAAAACACAATTTGCCATTCCTCTCCTATTACTTCAACTTGGTATTGCTTCGGCTCAAAAACTAAGTTTCGGTAAAGAAGAAAAAATAGAATCCCTTATTCAAAAATCAATGCATTCCTTCCAGATCCCGGGCTTAGCCATTGGTATCGTGGAAAATAATAAAATCGTGTATGCCAAAGGGTTTGGTGTAAAGAATTTGAATACCAACGAACCCGTTACAACAGGTTCGTTGTTCCATATGGCTTCAGTTTCAAAACCCTTCTCTGCCACTTCCATCATGCAGCTCGTCGAACAGGGTAACATGGACCTCGATGCGCCTGTGGTCAGATACCTGTCCTACTTTAAAATTGATGACGAACGATACAAGGATATTACGGTAAGACAGATGTTGGGACATTTATCAGGCATGCCCGATGTGCGTGATAATCAGTGGGATAAACCTGAATAAGATT
>CAZYTI010000499.1:0-4212 GCA_964650065.1 uncultured bacterium | reverse complement strand
TAACAATCCGTGTACGCAGGGTAAGCATGATTTTTATTATGTATCCACTCGTGATGGTACGATTTATTACAGTATATTCGGTGAAGATGGCAACGGGGACCTATACTTTATCTCTCCAGTACCGGCGGATCATATGCCCTATCGGCTAGATTACCCCATTAACACAGAGTATAACGAACACGATCCCTTTATCGCCCCGGATGGAAGCTATCTTATTTTTACATCGAATCGTCCCGGAGGATATGGAAGTGGAGATTTGTATATCTGCTTCCGACAGTCTGATGGAACTTTGTCGACTCCAATGAATATGGGAGCAACTACCAATTCCGAGAAATACGATTACTGTGCCATCCTTTCACCGGATGAACAATATCTATTTTTCTCAAGCAGCCGCTCCGGTAACGGGGATGTATACTGGGTGGATGCAAAAATTATTGATGAATTAAAGCCGGATGAATTGAAATAATGGAGGAAAAGTGATAACTGTGTTTAATAAAATAAGAACATTCGTTTTTGTCTTATTCTTTCTTTTATTTCAGGGATTCATCGCTCCTCTTTTCAGCCAGGCCTCGTGGCCAACGGAAGAATGGCCAAGGTCGACACCGGCCGAACAGCAGATAAATCCTGCACCATTGGATGCGTTGGTACGCCTGATCCGGGAAGAGAACGAATGTCCCGACCTGCACAGCCTCCTAATTATCAGGAATGGCTATCTGGTGATGGAGGAATATTTCGGCGGTTTCGATGCGGAAACCATCAATTCCCTGCAATCGGTGAGTAAAAGCTTTACATCCGCGGTGATGGGAATGGCCATCGAGCAGGGGAAAATTCAAGGTGTTGATGAAAAAGTGCTCGATTTTTTCCCGGACATTCATGATATAAAAAATATGAATGACCGTAAAGCATCGATGATATTCCGGGACTTACTCACCATGAGGAGCGGGACCGATTACGATGAGGGTTATCCCAGTTCTCCCCATAGTCGATTGAACAGGCTCGAAAGAGGATGGGACCGTTTTTACCTAAACAGACCCATGATCACTAAGCCGGGTACACGCTTTCGATATGACAGCGGTGGCGTTATCCTCATGTCGGCCATGCTGAAAAACCGAACCGGAATGCACGTCGATGCGTTTGCAGAGAAATATCTATTCGCTCCTCTGGGAATCGAGAAAGTACGTTGGATTAAAAACCGGGAGGGACATCCCCATACAGGCGGAGGACTCTACCTGAGGCCCCTGGACATGGCTAAATTTGGCCTGCTCTACCTGAGAAATGGGAAATGGGAAAACAAACAGGTTGTGCCGGAATGGTGGGTTAAGGAATCATTCAAAAAGCAAGTCACATTTGATGGCCGAAATAGAAGACGGCATACTGGTTATGGATATCTCTGGTGGATACAGGAACCGGACCCAGAAGGTTCAGGAAAATACGATATCTATTCAGCAAGGGGACACGGTGGACAGTTCATCTTCATTATTCCGGAACAGAAAATGCTGGTCGTCACAACCAGTGAATCACAACACAACGCCGGTTTGCAAAAGCCAATCGATTTTCTTTACAGTCATATTTTACCGGCATTGCATCGTTAAATGAATAGGATGGACACTCATGAAGAAAATAAAAATAATGATCACAGCCATATTATTCATTCATTTCACACCCGGCATATCTCAGGAAATTCACGATGTCGCACAGCAGGGAGATCTGGAAAAACTGAAATCCATTTTAGATGACAGTCCCCAATTGTTGAAAGCAAAAGATCGATTCGGACGAACTCCCCTGCATCTGGCCTCCAATGCGGGGCACTTAACCACCGTAAAATATCTTCATTCCCGTGGGGCCGACCTCCACACCAAATCGACGGCCAATACATCGGCCCTTCATTTTGCCTCTACCAATGGACATATAGAGGTGGTTCAATACCTGATTGAAAACGGAACCAGTATTGATGAAAAAAACATTCAAATGGCCACACCCATGTATTATGCTGCAGCAGGCGGACATGAGAACGTGGTCGAATATCTCATCGACAGAGGAGCGGAAGTGGATGCCCTGGATCGCGAGGAAGGCACACCGCTTCATGCCGCAGCCCTGGCCGGTCACCTGATGGTTGTGACACTATTAATGGATAGAGGTGCCGATGAGAAAAAAAAGGACACCAATGGATTGACTGCCTTGCATTTTGCGTGCCGGGAGGGCAAAACCGATGTCGTGGAATTTCTGATTCAAAAAGAATTAAAAATCGATGACCCGGATCATTCCGGAAAAACACCTCTTTATCATAGTGCCCAGAGGGGGCACAATGATGTCGTCGAATTACTCACATCTAAAAGTATCAAGCAAACGAACGATAAATGCCTGGACGGAAGTACCCTGCTACATGCAGCCGCCGCAGGCGGTCAAAAAGAGCTGGCTGAAATACTCTTAAAAAATGGATCAAACCTCCATATGCATGATCTTTTTGGGACCTCTCCCCTGCACCTGGCAGCTCAAAACGGGCATACTCATATGATTGAATTCTTAATGGAAAACGGAGCCAATATCAATGAATCGGACGGTTCCGGGAAAACACCCTATCACATGGCGACGGAATCGGGCCATGATGATGCAGCTAAAATGCTTATCACAAGAGGGGGCGATAGTAACAATTGGCACTTTCCAGTACTCATAGGTGAATACATCGGTCAGGAGCCGCCTGGAATGGAACCGGAGCTCTTTGCACCGGGGATTATCTCGACAAGAGACCGGAATGAACGGGATGTATCCTTCTCCTCGGATGGGAATGAATTCTACTTTACACTCTGGGGTAACAACCAACCCTGGAATATCACGGTGATGAAACGACAGAACAATCAATGGACTGCCCCCGAACGAGCCTCATTTTCCGGACAATACCTGGATGCCGAAGCATTCTTCACCCCGGATAATAACCAGATTTTTTTCATATCCAATCGCCCTCAGAATATTACCGGGAATCCCGGAACCTGGGAAATCTGGCATACTGAGAGAAAAAATGATGGTTGGTCGGGTCCCATATTATTGGGGGGCCCATTCGAAGGAGGTTTTTATACAACTTTTACCAACGATTGGGTCATGTACTACACCTTGAATAATGATCTTCATCGTGCAAGATACATAAATAGAAAATTCGAAAAACCGGAAAAACTGGATGAAGGAGTGAACAGTGAAAACGGTGAATACAATGCATTTATAGCGCCCGATGAAAGTTATATCATATTCACATCCTTCCGACCGGGAGACAGCTTCGGTGAAGGCGATCTCTTTATCAGTTTTCGAAAGGCTGATGGCACATGGACTCCGGCAATGAACATGGGACCTGGAATAAATTCCTTTGCCCGTGATTATTGCCCCAGCGTGAGTCCTGACGGTCAGTATTTTTTCTTTTCATCCCGTAGATATGGCACTGAGGATATTTTTTGGGTGGATGCGAAAATCGTTGAAAACCTCAAACCAAAAGAGCGGTAGATTAAATTTTTTCATTGTACTTAATCCATAGGGCATTCGTGAAAAAAGATAGATTTCTCAGACCTTTATTTTTACGAAGTAATGGATTAAAAACCATGAATTAGAAAATAATAATTAGCGGAGTTGTAATGAATAAAATACATTTTCAACTCAAAAAAATTGGTCACTATTGTTTAACTTTCATTATAATATCATTTTTATTGATCAAAAATGTTTATGCTCAGGATGGACAAAAAATCATGATAGGCCATCAAGTTCAAATGCATTCAACAATCCTTGAAAAAGAAATGCAACTCTCCATACATATTCCTGATGATTATGGAAGTTCGGATGAAAGGTATCCAGTCTTGTATACATTTCAATCACATTTTGAACAGGTAAGCGGTGCAGTAATAAATCTTTATGATTATGAGTTAATACCAAAAATGATTATAGTCAGAATTGATAATTATGAATTCGGCTATCTGACCCCCACAAAAGTTGAAAGGAATCCAAACTCAGGTAAGGCGGATCTGTTTCTTCAATTTTTCAAGAAAGAATTATTCCCTTTCATCGATCTGAAATATCGCACAAATCCATACAGGATTGTATTCTCCAACTCTTGGGGTGCGATGTTCGCAGCTTACGCCATATTAGCGAATCCGGATGTATTCAACGCGGCAATCGCCAGCATTCCCTGGATTCAGTATGACGATGAAAACAGATACATGATAAACAATATAG
>CAZYTI010000498.1:0-4222 GCA_964650065.1 uncultured bacterium | reverse complement strand
CCACCACGGGCAGCGTACTCCCACTCCGCCTCTATGGGGAGTCTGTATCCGTTGGCAGTGGAATCAAAGGTAGTTTCAACACCGGAAGGTAATACTGTATAATATGGCGTTAAGTCTTCACTTTCGCTTCTCCAGTTACAGTAGTGAACTGCATCAAACCAGTTCACGTTGATAACGGGTCTGGATTCTCTTCCCCAACCCTCATCACCGGGTTTTTCCCTTCCAGTCGTTTCACAAAATGTATCAAACTGCTCAAATGTTACTTCATGTCTGCTTATATAAAAATCAGATACAGTAACCGTATGCACGGGCTTTTCTTCCGGAAACCAATCGTTACTACCCATCTGGAATGTGCCTCCTTGGACATAAATCATTTCTTCCCAGGATGTATTATCAGATGTATTTTCTGGATCTGTTGACTTTTGACAATGATAAATCGTAAGGCATATGACCCAAACCAATATCGCTATCGGTTTCATCCTTTTCATCATTGTATTAGCGACCATGGTCAGCCCTCCATACATCGTTTAATAAATTTGTAAATAACTCCATATCTTACCATTGTTCGATGGCAATAAAGATTCGGATCGCATGTAAAATGCCGTGTTTCGACCTTTCTGAGGATTTTATTGTGGAGATTGTTTCCCAATCATTGACCAAATCCCATTTTGAGGAGAGAAACAGACCGAAGAGATTGCACGAAATTTTGTTGAGTAATCTTCAGTATAAACTTTATCGAGGAATAATGCAAGACATATTTCGAGAATTAGTGGAAGGTTATTTTGAGTACTACAATGCCCACTTTAAAACATAAAAAGGGTTCTTTTTCAATACTAAATCTGCCCGAATTGTTCTGAACCGCTGTACTTTCAAGAAAAAAGGACGGATGGAATTTATCCCCACCACACTAAATGATTTACTCCGTTTTATCTTCCAATATTTCTAAAACATAACGCTTACCTTGTTTTGCTGAGGCCGCGGCTAAAAGAGTTCGCAGAGATCTGGCAGTTTGCCCACCCCTCCCGATTACCTTTCCCATGTCCCCTTCGCCGACACGTAATTCGAAGACAACAGTGCGTTCGCCAGAGATTTCATTAATGTGAACTTCGTCGGGCTTATCGACTAGATACTTAATGATAAATTCAAGAAACTCTTTCATGGGTAATCTCCATTTTATCCTTCGACCTGTTAGCACTATCACACTAACGAAAAAGCCGACCTCCAAAAGATGCACTTCACCTATTGAATTCGACTTCGAATTTTCTTTCTCTGAATCATGTCCGCCTCCACCAAAGTTCCGTTCAGCTCTCCCCAAGAGCGGTAAATTCCCCTTAGTCGATTGGCTTCAAATGTATAAGTGTAACTGAAAAATAATCTTTTATTATGCCAAATGCAAGGAAAACTTGTTGTTTCGACCTTTCGCAGACTCCTTGCTCGATTCCTTCAAAATGCCTTTAATTACCATTATGGCGTTTCGTACAATTCCATGCCTTGTTTGCTTATTCATACGATACTTTTGTGGCTCGCTGAGAATATCCGACTGCCACACATTCTTCAACGTCATTGTTACTATCAAATTCACCGCACGCAAGGCTGTGCGCTCTATCCGTGTCGGTCCATACCAAAATAGGATTCCACCTTCTTCCCATAGAAGGGTTGCATTTCCAGAGCTCCCTACTGCTAATATTTCGTCACCCGGATGATCGAAATCAAGGTCAGCAATGATTGCATCCCGCAGTCTCTTAGAGTCCTTAAAAATTTCTTGCCAACCCCAGTTATCCCCTTCTTTGTAGACCACAAAGGCCTGACCAGAATTATCCACGACAACAATCTCCTCACCAGGAGTACTTTTCTTTATATCTCCAATCACAAGACCATGAATAGAAACACCTTTTCATATTAAATTACAAGGAATTCCTATATAAGTAAAATGTATTTATTATTCTAATTGTTACTACTTTTAAATGGATATTATAATAAAAATATTGACAATGTACTGAAAAATTAATACTATTGAAGTTCGCCCTGATGGGGATGGTTTAAGGTGACACTTGACATTTGCCACAGGATCCATAAAATCCGATTTGGATTAACAAATCTTGTTTAAATTCACAATAACTGAGCAGCACGTGATGCACTGTTCTCAAAATAAATCCCGGGATTCTTCAGATGAAACCGATTCAGACGAAGGCAGTAGTTACACTCTTCCTCGCTCTTTTTCTCTGCCTCATCCAGCCGAGTGCAGCCGGAACGATGCAGGAGGACAGCCAGGCCAAAATCTTGATGATTAAAGGAAAGAACACCCCGAAGATTGACGGTAAATTGGATGAGGCTGTATGGAGGGATGCGGTCCCCATCGGCCCTTTGCAGATGGTTGAGCCCACCGAAGGCGGAAAACCGACCGAAAAGACAGAGGTGCGAATCGTGGCCACGCAGGACGCCCTCTATTTCGGTTTCGTATGTTATGACCGAAGTCCGGACTGGATTACCAGCTTCACAATGCAGCGGGATGCCGAGCTTCGGGGAGAGGATCACATCAAGATCGTTCTCGACACCTTCTCTAACGGACGGACAGGATATATTTTCGCCGTGAACCCGGATGGCGCCCGATACGACGGACTGATAGACAATGAAGGTGAAGGCGAGAACGCGCAATGGGACGGCATCTGGGAGGCGGACGCCCACCGATGGGATGGAGGATGGAGTGTGGAAATCTACATCCCGATCAAGACCATCCGGTTTCGTGTGGGGCTCGACCAGTGGGGTTTCAATGTGGAGCGCCGGATTCAGAGAAATCAGGAGACCAACCGCTGGTCTTCTCCGAGCCGTAACTACAAGGTGACCCATGTCAGCCAGAGTGGAAAGCTGCTCGGAATCCCGAACTTCCAGCAAGGATTGGGTCTAACCGTCAGGCCCTATGTGCAAGTGAACAGGGCTCACCAGGTCGGCGAAGGGAATCCCGATTACGGCTTCCGACCCGGGCTGGACGTTCTGAAGAACTTCGGCGGTAATGTCACCGGCCTCATCAGTGTGAATACGGACTTCGCAGAGACCGAAGTCGACGTCCGCAGGGTGAATCTGACCCGCTTTCCCCTCTTCTTCCCAGAGAAGAGGACATTCTTCTTGGAAGGGTCGGATATTTTCGACTTCGGCCTGGGCATGGAGTTTCACCACTCCCGCGATATCGTTCCGTTTTTCAGCCGCCGTATTGGACTGATCGAAGGCGAAACTGTACCCCTCGATCTGTCTCTGAAGGCCACGGGTAGCATCGGACGGTTTAATTTTGGGGTCCTCAACACCCAAACCCGTGAGATGGAAGGCCTGGCCCCCGGGACCAACCTCTTCGCAGCTCGCGGTTTCCAGAATATCGGAGAGGAGTCCAAGCTGGGTTTCTTGGTCACTGCCGGTGATCCTTTGGGCAGGAAAAACAGTTTGCTTGCAGGTTTGGATTTCATCTTCAAGACGTCCCATTTCCGGGGCGATAAAAACTTCCTGGTCGGGATTTGGGGTCTGGTGAACCAGAGATCCGACTTAGGTAACGACCGGACGGCGCTTGGGTTAAGTATCGAATATCCAAACGATCTTTGGGACATTTCTCTCACCCTCAAAAGGATGGGCCCGGATTTCGATCCCTCCCTGGGTTTTGTTCCATGGAAGGGGATCCAGAGAGTCAATGTCGGTGTGGTCTACAAACCGCGGCCAGAGTGGCCCTGGTTGAGACAGATGATGCACGAACTCTTCGCCCAGTGGGTCTGGGACATAGATGGAACACTCTATCAGTACCGTATCTTTACCGCCCCGATCAACTGGCGATTGGAAAGCGGCGATCGTGTGGAATTCAACTGGGTCCCGACCATGGAATTCCTCCCGGTTTCTTTCGAGCTTTCACCCGGGGTGGATGTCGAGGTAGGGACTTACCGGTGGACGCGTTATCGCCTTGAGTTCCACTCTGCCAGCAAGCGTCCCGTCACGACCAAAATCACCTGGTGGTTTGGCAGCTTTTATGGCGGGCACATGGACCAGATTCAGGCCCAGATCAGCTGGAGGCCATCCCACAAACTGAACTTGGCTCTGGAAGGAGATATCAACCGGGGACGTATGCCATCCGGTCTTTCGGATATCAGACTGCTCCGCACCCGTTTCGATGTCTACTTCAGTCCAAACTTTCAGGTCCGAAGCATGATGCAGTACGAAAACCTCACCCACTCTCTGGGCCTCAACA
>CAZYTI010000497.1:0-4226 GCA_964650065.1 uncultured bacterium | reverse complement strand
TTCGAATTCACCCAGAGCATCGGCGGCCTCTTCGCGGACCTGCCAGACCGCATCTTTGAGGGCAGCTTGGATTTCATCGAGTGCGCCGGAATCCTGGATTTCGCTTAAGGCATCGATGGCTTCCCGACGTACTTCCCATGAGGTATCGTTTAAAATTGCCAGGAGCGGTCTCACAGACTGAGGGTCTTCAATCTGCCCCAGGGCCTGTACGGCCTCCAACCGGACCTGGTCATTCCCATTCTTCAGGGCCCCGATCAAGGGATCGACACTCTTGGGACTCTCGATTCTCCCTAAAATGCCGGCGGCTTTTTTCTGAGTCTTCCAATCCCCTCTCTGTAAAGCGGAAATCACAGGATCCACTGCAGGTTCACCGAAATTAGCCAGGGTCCTGGCTGCCTGCATGGAGGGAGAGGTCTTCAAGGTGATTTCATACCCAAACGAAGACCATCGAATCTCTTCATCGATGGGATCGATGAGGATGTCATCGGAGAGCATGGCCACCAAGAACGGTATGGCCGCTTCGGCATCCACCCCAAATACATCCAGTTGCTTCGCCGCCTTTGCGCGGTCAACAGGGCTTGAATCGTACAAGGCTTCGATGACCCGCTTGACTTGAGAAGGTACATTGGAAGGAATATTGCTTCTCCCTATGGTTGGTTGAGCGAAGGTGCTCGACACCCGAATTGAAAGTAGGACCAATATGACTATTTTAAAATTTCTTGTTTTCATTTTACCACTCCTCTATTAAATCTCAAATAACAAATCCCAAATAACAAATAAGATCCAAATTCCAAGTCCGAATTTGATTTGTTTGGTAATTGAATATTCGGATTCCCGCCTGCCTGGTTTTCAAAAGAATTGCATAGCCAATACAGATGGCGGGCAGGTATTTGGAATTTGGATGTTGTCATTTGTGATTTCCTTGTTGCTTAATTTGTTAAAATTACACGTTTCAAAACCTCACTCATTCTTCCATTGAATCTCCCCCAACGCTTTCGCTGCAGCTCGACGGACGGATTCGTTGTCATCTTTTAATTTGGCGCTGAGGATGTCTACGGCTCTGGGATCGCCGATCTCACCCAGGGCCCGGACGACCTGTTCCCGAATTTCCCAATCGGGATCATTAATCACATCCATCAGGGCATTTACGGCGCCACGATCCTGGATTTCGCCCAGGGCCCGGATGACAGTCTTACGGACTTCTAGATTTTCGTCATTCAGGATATTGCATAAGGCGGGTACGGACACGGGATCTTCGATTTCACCCAGGGCGTGAGCGGTATTTTTACGAATTTCCCAATCCGGGTCTGTTAACAACTCCATGAGGGGTTTCACGGCCCGAGGATCGTCGATTTCACTCAGGGCATCCACTGCGGCGTCTCTAACTTCACGATGACCGTCTTTCAAACAGGCACTCAAAGCATCCACGGCTGAACCATCCTCAATTTCACCCAGAGCATGGGCGGCTTCCTTCCTTATTTTCCAATCAGAATCACTCAGGGCTTGAATCAGTGGTTTGACGGCCTGGGAATCATCCAACTCACCCAGAGCCCAGACCACGGTCTTTCGAACCTCGCTGTTTTCATCATTGATGGCAATACTGAGAGAGCTTACTGCCGAAGGATCTGCAATCTCACCCAGGGCATGTGCAGCCTCCTTGCGGACCTCCCAGCTCGTTTTATCCTGTAAAACCTTGGTCAAGAATTTTACGGCCCGACGATCTCCGATTTCTCCCAGTGCTTCTACACTGGCTTTGCGGACATTCAAATTCTCGTCGGTCAATGCTTCACTTAAAGCCGGAATGGTTGAGGGGTCCTCAATCTCACCCAGAGCCGAGGCGGCTTCCATGCGAATTTCCCAATCGGCATCTTTTAAGGCTGTGGTGAGATGTCTTACAGCACTGCGATGGTCGATTTCGCCCAGAGCATAAACCACATTTTTGCGGACATTCCGGTTGTCATCCTGGAGGCAGTTTCCCAATGGGTTCACAGCCCGGGAATCCTCTAAGTCCCCCAGAGCCTCGGCAGCGTAGGACCGAACCTCCCAATCGACGTCCTTGAGTAAACTGATGAGGGGCTCCACACTCTTCTTGTCCCCAATATCTCCCAGGGCTTCGGCCACTGTCATGCGCATCTGTTTGTTTTCATCTTTCAGCGCGGGAATCAATGCTTTCACGGCGGCCGGACTTTTGAAACGTCCCAGTGTTTCGGCCGCCTCCAGCCGGACTTCCAGGATGGGATCTTTCAATGCTTCACTTAATGATTGAATGATGATGGCATTGTTGTCCTGATTCGATTTTTTATCTTGAACGGACTGACTTTCATTTTCTTTCGGTGATGGATCCTTCTTTATTGCCACGGGGGATTTGATAGAAATTAGGTTACGCTTTAGTTCAGCGGGGATTTCCTCCTTTTTCCCATCGGCATCGGTACTGATTTCTTCTTTTACTATCAGAGACTCCTCAGTATCTTTTATTGTTACCTGGTTCACGTCATTGGAAGAAATCATCTCGGAACCCTGTTTCAGCAATGGAGACTCTGAGGTTGCCCGCTCTCTGGCCATGGGCTTCATGGCAGATAGTGGGAGAACCATTGTGAGAATCCCTATAGTCGATAGGACAGCGGCGAGTCGCGTCAGGGTTCGACGCCTCAAGTTGGGATCGAGGATGGCCAGCAGGCGACCCTCCAATTGGGTTCGCCGAGCCATGGCCACGGTGGCCAGGGATGTGAATTTTCCGGTGGGCAGAGATTGGGCAATATCCAGGAGAAGACCGGCATATTCCGATGCTCTCGATCCCTGTTTCAGGACATAGTCGTCACAGGCGTGTTCCCTCTCATTGAGGAATTGGCGTTGGGCGATCCAGACGAAGGGATTGAACCAGTGAAATGCACCCGACAATTGAGCCAGCAACTGGGTCATTGTATCCCATCGTTTCACATGGGCCAATTCATGCACAAAAACGAATTGTTTGTGCTCTTCGGACCATTCATCCGCTTCCAGGGGCAGCATGATCTTCGGTCGAATCAATCCCCAGGTGATGGGAAGATTGACCTTGTCCGATTGAAGGAGTCGGATGGTGCGCGTGATGCCTTGATGTTTTTTCAGGTTATCCAACAGTTTTAGCCAATTTGGATCACTGATTTTATTTGCCTTGTGAGCCACCCATTCAATGACGACTCTTCCGATGAGTTGACGTAGAAAAATCACTCCCGTTCCCATAATCCAGACGAGGAGGAGTATTGTTGCACCCAATTTTAATGGCGTTGCATTCCGAAGTAAACTGAGAGGCTTTTTCACGGATTGATCGTTGGGTGGCAAAATCGATTGACCCTCGTCATTAATTGCGCTGGTCTGATTGCTATTTCTGGCACTTTCTTGGTCATTCTCTGTGTTTTGGAGTGAAGCAATGCTCAGCTCTTTTTTACTCTGAGTGGGATCTGTGGTTGTGGGCTGAAAAGATATTTCCCGCCCCACGGACAATCCGCTGGGTAATATCGGTATCTCCCATGATGGCAGTGTCAGACTGAATATCGGAAGGAGAAGTAATCCGATCAAGGCAATGCTCCAGATGAGATGGCGGGTTGCAGAGGAGCCCCGACGGAGGATGCGGGTAATCAGGTAAACCGCACCTATGATGAAAGAACATTTCCAGGTAATGTTAAATAAAAAGGACAGGATTTGTATAGGATTGTCGGAAATCCATTGAAAATTGAATAATGTTTCCATTTTAACGCCCCTCATTTTTTGCTTGCTTGATGAGTTGGGATAATCGATCCAGATCTTTATCGGAGAGATCGGAACGGGAGACATCCAAGAGTGCGGCTACGGCCTGCTCCGTAGATCCGTCAAAGAAAGTATCCAGGAGATGGTGGACTGCAGAGCGCTTGGCCTTCTCACGACTTACTTTCGGTGAATAGACATACCTGGGACCCTGCTGTCTGTGTCTCAAATGGCCTTTAATTTCTAAAACCTTCAGCAATGCCCGTACAGCCGAATAGCTGGGTGGATCGGGCAGGTTGTTCAGAACCTCTGCAGCCGTTGCACTCCCCAGTTGGTATATGATATTCATGATCTGTCGTTCTCGGCGGCTTAAATTTTCATGGGTTCTTTTGGTCATGTGGCTCTCCTTTGAATTAATCCATCTTACGTATCTTTAAAGAAATTAGTTGCATTGTTATGCTGAATTTTTAGCACAGTGCTGTAAATATAGCATAGTAAAATTTAAA
>CAZYTI010000496.1:0-4227 GCA_964650065.1 uncultured bacterium | reverse complement strand
GGAAAATAGAGTCTGAAATTCTGGTATCATAATATTCTGCCTACTGATCCTATGATAACCTGAAACGCTGTTGAAAGTATATCAGAAGATCAGGATATCAAGTGAAAGGAAGACAACAACCATGCAAAGAATTTATACCGACGCCGCTCCAATCCCTGCCGGTCATTATTCACAAGCAATCGTTCACAATGGCGTCGTATACGTCTCCGGCCAATTACCCGTCGATGTGCATGCCAAAGAAAAAATTATCGGAACCATCGAAGAGCAGACGGAGCAGGCTTTGAAGAACGTGTCTGCGATTCTCCTGGCGGCAGGGAGTGATCTGAACAAAGTTCTTAAAGTGACAGTGTATATTTCGGACATACAGTTATGGAGTAGGGTGAATAAGGTCTATTCGAATTTTTTGGGAGAGCATCGCCCGGCCCGTGTCGTCGTACCGACAAGAGACCTCCATTATGGATATCAGATAGAGATCGATGCGATCGCTGTCGCGGGATGATTTTAGAGGCTGTCTATTCTGACGACTTGTTACTCTGGGGTAGAGGAAGTGTGGGAGTATAAAAATTCACACCCTCACCCCAGCCCTCTCCCTCAAGGGAGAGGGAGATTATATGAATCTAAATATTTGTTGTACAAGAGCTTATGTGGATTAGGGGAAAAGCACATATTTTAATAATATGGAGGCAACCATGCAGAAGAAAATTAATCATTCGAAATGGCTGATTATTGTGTCGAGTTGCTGTTTGAGCATATGGATGACCGTTTCTGCCATTGCCCAGTCTTCACCGGTCACTGAAAAGTTAATCAGCGAACTGCGTTTTCGGTGCATCGGACCGGCCGTCACCGGCGGACGCATTCATGATGTGGAGGCCTTGCCACAGGATCCCAGTACCATCTATGTGGCCACGGCATCGGGTGGGATCTGGAAGTCCATCAACAAGGGGACGACCTGGAAACCGATCTTTGATAACCAGCCCGTCAGTACTTTTGGGGATCTGGATATCGCACCATCCGATCCAAAAATCATCTGGGCCGGTACGGGTGAGCAGAACAATCGGCAGAGTACCTCGTGGGGTAACGGTGTTTACCTGTCCACCGATGGGGGTGAAACCTGGTCGCATAAGGGCCTGGCCGAAACACACCATGTAGGGCGGATATGCGTCCATCCACATAACCCCGATTTGGCCTATGTGGGTGCCCTGGGTAACCTCTGGAAGCCTACGAAAGAACGGGGAGTCTTTAAAACGACCGATAGAGGAAAGACGTGGAAGAAGGTCCTGTATATCGATAAATACACGGGTGCCGTGGATATGGTTATGGATCCGTCGGATCCCAATACCCTCTATGCGGCGATGTACCAACGGTTGCGCAGAACCTGGGGCTTCAATGGGGGCGGGCCCGGCAGCGGCATCTACAAGACCACAAATGGCGGTGAATCCTGGGAGGAATTGAGCCATGGTATTCCCGAAGGGGATAAGGGACGCATCGGTATCACCATTGCCCGGACCAACGGAAAGGTGCTCTATGCCACCATCGAACATGCCGAGGAGAGCGGAACTTATAGGACTCAGGATGGGGGTGAAACCTGGACGAAAGTGAATAATCTCAATTCCCGGCCGATGTATTACAGTAAAATCTTTTCAGATCCGGTGGATGAGAATAGGGTCTATGTGATTAGCACCGAAGTGCACATGACGGAAGACGGTGGCCGGACGTTTCGCCAGTTGCCCACCCGTGCTACTTATGATGTGGGTGTACATAGCGATCATCATACCCTGTGGATCGATCCCACTAATCCCAAACATTTCTACCTGGCCGGAGATGCCGGTCTCCATGAAACATGGGACAGGGGAGAAACGTACAACCGCTTGAACAACTTTTCCATCGGACAGTTTTATGCCATCGGTCTGGATATGAGAGATCCCTATTATGTTTACGGGGGTATGCAGGACAACCACTCCTGGGTGGGTCCCAGTGCGACACATCGGTATATCGGTATCATCAATGATGACTGGAAGCAGATCGGTTTCGGGGATGGCATGTACCAGCAGCCGGATCCCACCAGTCACAGGTATGTTTACAGTAATTCTCAGAATGGCAACCTGACGCGAATCGATGGAGAGACAGGCGATATGTTGGCTATTCGGCCAGTCCCCATCGAGGGTGAGAAACCCTACCGGTTCGACTGGGTGACACCCAGTTTGATCTCTCGACACGATCCCAACACCATCTACTTTGGAGGGAACCACCTTTTCATCTCCCGGGACCGGGGTGTGAGTTGGGAGCGTACCGAGGATTTGACGCGTCAGATCGATCGGGCCTCCCTCGATTTGATGGGAATCGATGGATCTGAATCCATGCTCTCCAAGCATGATGGCACATCCAGTTATGGGGAAATCATCACCATTGCCGAATCACCAATGGATCCCCATATTCTCTGGGTCGGTACAGATGATGGAAACGTCCAGGTGACGATGGACGGTGGGAAACGTTGGGTGAACGTTTCGGAAAATATCAAAGGCGTTCCCCAGGCTACTTATGTGAGTCGTGTCGTTGCTTCAGCCAGGGGGATAGGTACGGCCTATGTCTCTTTCGATGCCCATCGAGACGGGGATTGGGCACCCTATGTCTTTAAGACGGATAATTTTGGAGTCTCCTGGAAAAAAATGGTCCAGGGACTGCCCGAAGACGGATCGGTCAATGTGATCATTGAGCATCCCGACAATCCTGATCTCCTCTTTCTGGGTACGGAACATGCCCTGTTTTTATCCACAACGGCAGGAGAGGAATGGATCGCCTTTGAATCGAATCTCCCCACGACCCTGTATGATGATTTGAAAATTCATCCCCGGGAGAAAGATCTTGTCGTAGGGACTCATGGCAGGAGTATCTGGATTTTGGACGATTCTGCGCCTCTGGCCGAATGGTCCGATTATGTAGCAAAATCTTCCCTTCATATCTTTTCGATTCGTCCTGCGACCCTGTTTCACTACTGGAAGTCCACATCCTATCGGGGACAGGGTGCCTATGCCGGTGAAAATCCCCCTTTTGGTGCCCTGATCCATTATTATGTGGGACGACCGGTCGATGCTGTTGAAGTGATTATTCAGAATTCGGCCGGGGAGGTTATCCGCAAGCTGAAAGATTCCGGTAAGGAAGGTATCATCCACCGCACGGTCTGGGACCTTCGTCATTCTCCGCCTCCGTACCAAGATGAGATCCGGGAAACCGAAGGCATCATTCCGGCCGAGCATATCCTGCCCGAACTACCCCGTCCGACAGATCCTGTGGGTCCCTTTGTATCACCCGGAATCTACACGGTGATTATAAAAACGGGTGAAGCCATGGTATCGCAGACTGTTCAAGTCCGTGGGGATCCCCAGATGAATATACCTATTGACCAGTGGCGATACAGGGAACGATTCCTCCTTTCGGTGAGTCATCTACAGAGTCAAGCCTGGACTGTTGAACAGAAGATGGGTGCAATGGACAGGGTTTTTTCTTCATGCCTGGATTCTCTTAAATCGATGGATAATGTGCTCCAAGAGAAATTGGAACGAATAAAGACAAAGAGCGATACGATAAAAGTCCGGCTCAGGAGTCTCAGAGGAATACGAAGTCAAATCTACAGACTGGCAGCCGCTTACAATGGTCAGGGCGTACGCCAGGGTTCCCTCTATCCTCCCACGCAAACGCATGTTCATCTCAAGATGCAACTACAAAAAAGACTGGAGCTGGAGCGGCAGGGCTTGGAAGAAGTGGAAGACTGGGTGAAAACAAGTGAACTAAAATTTTAAGTGCCACAGATTTTTTCTTGGACGGAACAAAGGATAATGTTTTGGCACTTAAAATTTTAAAAAGGAGGATATGATAATGCATAAAAATCATCCTCACAGAAATCATCATAAGGTTATCATTCTCATTTTCGTTTTGATTGTTACCTTTCTTGGGTATGGTCAAAATATTCATGAGAACCTATTCCGGGAGATGCGATGGCGTCAGATCGGTCCGGCCAATTTCTCGGGGCGGATCGTGGATGTGGAAGCCCTGGAGACCGACTTTCGTCATGTCATGGTGGCCTCGGCTTCGGGGGGGGTATGGAAATCCAGCAATGCCGGTACGACCTGGGAACCGATTTTTGATGATTATAACAGCGCATCCATCGGGGATATCGCTTTATGCCAGGAGAATCCCAACATCATCTGGGACGGTACCGGAGAGGCCAAC
>CAZYTI010000495.1:0-4242 GCA_964650065.1 uncultured bacterium | reverse complement strand
TTTGACTCACAGGAGCTAAGCAGTGCCAACGACCGGTGTGCAATGATTCTGTTTAGCTCCTGTGAGTCAAATCAGTTTGACCGACTCAAGTTAGCACCGATTACTTCAGCAGGCACTGAAATCTACACCATGAGTTTCATCGAGAGTTCCGGTCAGAACCTGGCCAGTTTGATTGCCGACGATACCGATGGTGACTATCTCCTGCTCGTCGACGCTACGGCTATTGTGGATGCGGTGAACTTCTTCTGGTATCGACTGTTAGGGATGCAGATTATCTATGTGGCAACAAATTCTTCAGCGGATTTGGAAGGACCAGGAGAAGTAGAACCGGGCATCTATTATCAAGGGGGTATCTATTATCAAGGAGGTATCTATTATCAGGGCGGTATATACTATCAGGGTGGCATCTACTACCAGGGCGGGATACTTGAGATCGGCATTTATTACCAGGGCAGCGATCTTGATCTTGCCATAACGCCGCCTCTGCCGGACGGAAGTCCGGACCCGGATCCGGATAATAGGATCAACTCTTCAAACTTGCCTGATAACATCGAATTCGTTGAAGGGCTCACGTTTGAGTATTACCGTATCCGGAATGCCACTCCCGGACAGTGGTCTTACTGGGTACAAATGGTTGATCCTCCGGATGAACCCGAGCCTTTCACGGTTTACATGGCCGTGGAGAATGATGTGACACTGGATGTGACATTCGACAAGGATCGCTATGCCACGGGAGAGAGCATCCATATCGAGGCACTGCTCTACAGCGGTGGCGAACGGCAGTCCGACCAGCACATGTCGGGCGGAGAGCTGATTGAAAATGCCGTCGTTTTCGTCGAGGGATTCGATCCTTTAGGTAATCCTATTGGTGAGCCTCTTGGTGATACTGAAGATCCTAAAACTCAATATGTTGTCTTTTTCACGAACGCAGGTGAAGGATTGTACACATGTACACTGAATGCAGAAAACCATATAACAACAGCCGGGAGCTACAGCTTCACAGTCGTTGCATTTAAGATAACTTCGGAGCCTGTGGGAGAAGGTCCTGGTGCAACGCCCGGTGTCTTTGAATTTAACAGAACGAGCATGCACTCGGCGTTCGTGGCTTCGGCCGCGGAATTTAGTCCGGAAGGCGAATCCCTCTTCGACATTCAATTGGCGATCATGAAGTTACCGGATGGTGTATTCCTGCCACCGGCCGACAATCATAAGAATGCATTCATAAACAAGCTGGATGTCGTGGGTAAGATGATCGATAAGGGCAAGTATGCGGAAGCGGCCACGAAGCTGGAAGAAGATATCCTGATCAAGATGGACGGCTACACTAACTCTGACAACTATGATAGCGACGACTGGATCATCGAAGAGAAAGCACAACTGGAAATGTACGCAAAAGTCCAGGCTCTCATTGATCTGCTTAGAGGGTTGCCAAAACCGGATCACGAGCAGAATCCGGAGATTGACCCGGATCCGAAATCCACACCGGATGAGTTCGATGTCTCACAGGCCTATCCAAATCCGTTCAATCCCTGGACCGAGATCCACTATCAAATGCCCGAGGAAAGAACGGTGAACATGACCGTATACAACGTCCTGGGTCGGCCGATCCGGACTCTGGTGGACGAAGTCCGGCAGGCGGGACGCTATACGGCTCGCTGGGACGGACGAAATGATCGGGGTGAACTGGTCGGCAGCGGCCTCTACTTCTGCCGGTTCCAGGCCGGTGATCATGTGGTGACACGTAAGCTGATATTCATGGAATAAACGTCATAACAACGATTATCATCAATGCGTAATGAGACAAGCTATCACGAATCTAATTTGTGGTAGCTTGTCTTTCTTATTGAATAGTCACATAGATTTTTGTATCTTTCCGACATGCCCGAAAAAATAATCGCACATTTCGAGATCCTGGAACTGTTAGGCCAGGGCGGCATGGGTATCGTTTACAAGGCAAGGGATACCCAAAAGGATAATATCGTCGCGTTGAAAGTACTGTCCGGGGACTCTATTTCCGACAAGGAAATGACACGCCGTTTCGAGCGTGAAGCCTCAACCGGGATGAAATTAGACCATCCCAACATCGTCAAGATCTATGAGTTGGGTCAGAGCAAAGGGAAGTTCTTTATCAGCATGGAATTGGTCGATGGGAAGACCCTGCGTCAGGTGTTGGAAGAGAATCCCCTGGACCCCGCCAAAGTCGTTGACATCGGTATCGGCGTTTGTGAGGCCTTAAAAGAGGCCCATGCCCAGAGAATCATTCACCGGGACATGAAAGGTGACAACATCATGCTCACATCCCGGGGTGACGTCAAAGTCATGGATTTTGGTATCGCCAAATTACAGGATGCGAGTCTCCTCACCCGAGAAGGTACCGTATTGGGTACGGTCTCCTACATGTCGCCCGAACAGGCCATCGGCGAGGTCATCGATCACCGCAGTGACATTTTTTCATTGGGTATCGTTCTTTTTGAGGCTTTGGCGGGTCAGTTACCCTTTGCTGCCGATTATGAACTGGCCATCATCTATTCCATCATCAACGAAGAACCCGCCGATATCAGGGAACTCAAACCGGACATTCCCGAAGCATTGGAGCAGGTTCTCCTCAAGGCGATGAGGAAAGAAGTCCAGCACCGGTATCAGAGCGTCGAAGAAATGGCAGGGGATCTGAACAAAGTCAAGGCCTTCTTAGAAGGCGGGCCCGAAGTGATATCCGTGATGCCGGAACTATTGGCGTCGGCAGAACGGGTCAGGGCCGAGGAGAGGCCGTCTCAGATCAGATTAGCAGGGCGGAGGGGATTTCAGGCGAGGATGGCCGGGAGGGATGAGCCCTTCGAGACGCTGAAATCCCTGTTCTCACGAACGGCACAGGGGGAAGGCCAGACCGTATTCATCGCCGGAGAAGCGGGCATCGGGAAGACCCGCCTCGTCGTGGAACTTGAAAAATATGCCAAGACGCTGAAGATCAGGATGTTGACCGGAAGATGTCCATTCAGACAGGGCGTCTATCCCTACCAGCCTTTCGTGGAAGCGATCAGGAACTACTTCGATATCCATGGCGTCACGACCGCAAAGAAATTAGAAACCTTTATCCAGCAAACGGCTCCGGAACTCGCGCCGCAGCTTCCCATTATCCGGATTTTCCTCAACATCGAGGAAAAAGAGAAGATCGCCATCGACAGCAAAGAGCAGTTGTGGGATGCTATTTTTCGGCTGATCGTGAGGCTCTCCCAGGAAAGACCCTTCATTCTTTTCATAGACGACCTGCACTGGGCCGATGAAAACACCCTCGGCCTCCTCCACTACACATCCCGCAACACCACCCAATCCAGAGTAATGATCCTGGGCACCTATCGTCCCGAGGACCTTCGAACCACCACAGGCCCATCCACCCATCCGCTGTTGGAGATTCAGACCGAGATGGAGCGGGAAGACCTTCTGACGCTCATCCATCTGGAGAGACTGAAGGAGACCGATATCGAACAGATGGTCAACTCCCTGTTCCAGGATTCAGATTTCGGTAAACCCTTTTACGCTTCTCTGTACAAAGAAACGGATGGGAATCCCTTCTTCATATTAGAAACCTTAAAACTGATGAAACTGGAAGGCATCATTGAACAGGAGGATGGGGGGTATCGTTTAAAGGAAGATTACGACCAGATCGCCATTCCCAACACCATCCATGATATCGTGATGAGGCGTATCGAAAGGCTCAGTGAAGAGGAGCGGGAGATTTTGGAGATCGGTGCCGTGGAAGGAGAATCTTTTCATTCGGATACCATCGGCAATTGTCTCGAGTTCAATCGGATCAAGCTGCTCAGAAAATTGCAGTCTTTGGAGAGGGATCATAACATCATCTATCCCAAGGACAGAATGTATTATTTCGACCATGGCAAGATCAGAGAATTCCTCTACGATGCCATCACTCCGGAACTCCGGATCGAGTATCATCTGATGATCGGTGATCATCTCACGGAACAGTATGGGGAAGAAGATCGTTTTGCACCCAATATTGCCCATCATTTTATCGAGGGCGAGCAAGAGCCGAAGGCCCTGCCGTTTTTAATCAGGTCCGGAGAGGGTGCCAAGGTCGTGTTTGCCAATGAGCAGGCCATCGGATTCTATCGGAAGGCACAGGCTATTATGCAATCGGTTGATGATGAAGAAAACGATACCGAATTTTCGGAAGGAACCGTTATCGTCCTCGAAGGATTGGGTGATGTGCAGTCTCTCATTGGGCAG